>JAKSCN010000345.1 GCA_022360595.1 Chromatiales bacterium | reverse complement strand
CTGCCCGCATTTGGGCATCTACTACTGTTTGTCGAAGATCAAGAAGACCAGTATCTCTGGTGATATCGGCTGTTACACCCTGGGTGCCGGTCACCCCTGGAATGCCCTGGATACCACCATCTGCATGGGCGCCTCCATGGGCGTCGCCCTGGGGCTGGACAAGGGCCGCGTCGAGGCGGACAAAGACAAGAAGATCATCGGAGTGATCGGCGACTCCACCTTCATGCACATGGGCATGCAGGGGCTGCTCGATATCACCTATAACAAGGGCAATGTCACTATCCTGCTGCTGGACAACCGTGCGGTTGGTATGACCGGCGGACAGTTCAACCCGGCCAGCGGCCGCGACATCCACGGGGAAGACTCCCTGCGCGTCGATTTCCGTAAGATGTGCGAAGCACTGGGTGTTAAACCCGAGCGCATCCACGAGGTGAACCCTTACGAGTTGCCTACGCTGTTCAAGGCGCTGCGTGAGGAGACCAAAATCGACGACACCTCGGTGATTATCACCAATCAGCCCTGTGTATTGGTCGATTTCTACAGCCAGAAGCCCGCCTACACCGTCGATGAAGAGAAGTGTACCGGCTGTAAAAACTGTCTGGACATCGGTTGCCCGGCCATTCACGTCACCCGCCGTGAGACTGTGGTCAAACCCAACGGCAGCGAGAAAGAGCTGGCCTTTGTCGATATTGACACCCAGGCCTGCACCGGCTGTGACCTCTGCCCGAAAACCTGTGGACCGGACGCCATTCTCCCGATGGCGGATTTCGTCAGACAATGATCAGCAGACGGTGGGCTTCGGCCCGCCGAAGCTGAGCGGATTTAGAAGCCTTTAGAATTAGCGAGTCTATCGTGAGCGAAAAGAAGACAACCAACATTCTGGTAGCCGGTATCGGCGGCCAGGGTGTAATGACGGCTGCGGAGGTACTCTCCCAGACCGCCCTGAAACAGGGCTACGACGTAAAGAAGACCGAAGTAGCCGGTATGGCCCAGCGTGGTGGTGTGGTCACCTCCCATGTGCGTTTTGGCGAGCGTGTGCTCTCACCCGCCATTCCACCGGGCGAGACCGACATTATTGTCGGCTTCGAACCTGCTGAATCCTTGCGCTGGTGCACCCATCTGCGTGAAGGGGGGGTGGCCATGGTCAACACCATGAAGCAGGAGCCCCCTGTCGTCAGCCTCGGCCTGTTCGACTACCCGGAAGATCCGGTTGGCGAAATCATCGCTGCAGGTATCGATGTCCACGCTTTTGACGCTGGCGCCATCGCCCGCGAGTTGGGTAACTTCCGTCTGGTCAATACGGTGATGCTGGGTGCCATCTCCACCTACCTGCCCTTCTCACCCGATATTCTGAAAAACGAGATTGTAGACCGCTTCCGTGCTAAAAAGCCCAAACTGGTTGAGATCAACGAAAAGGCTTTCGAGGCTGGCCAGGCGGCTGATGCGGCCTGCTAAACTACCACTATGAGCAATTGGCAACCCGACGCTTGGCAGCAACACGCTGCCAAGCAGCAGGCGAATTATCCTTCGCAAACCGCCCTGAACGACGTCATCGACCAGCTCTCGCAACTGCCACCGCTGGTCACCTCCTGGGAGATCGAGGCCCTCAAGAGCCAACTGGCGACAGCAGCCAAGGGGGAAGCATTTCTGCTGCAGGGGGGCGATTGTGCCGAGAACTTTGCCGACTGTACCTCACCGGTCATCACCAACAAACTGAAAATCCTGCTGCAGATGAGCCTGGTGCTGATCCATGGCCTCAACAAGCGGGTGATTCGCCTGGGGCGTATCGCCGGTCAGTATGCCAAGCCGCGCTCTGCCGACACCGAGACCATTAACGGTGTCACTCTGCCCAGCTATCGGGGTGACCTGATCAATGGCCCTGCATTCACCGCTGAGGCCCGGGTTCCCGATCCGGTGCGCCTGCTGCGCGGTTACGGCCGTGCCGCCATGACCCTCAATTTCATTCGGGCACTGTCAGACTGCGGCTTTGCCGATCTGCACCACCCTGAAAACTGGGATCTCGACTTCGTCCACCACTCCAACCTGTCCGATGAGTATCAGCGTATTGTTGGCGATCTCTCCAGCTCACTGAAGTTCATGGAGACATTGGGTGGCGCGGACAATACCGAGATCAACCGGATCCAGTTCTTCACCAGCCACGAGGGGCTACACCTGCACTACGAGCAGGCCCTGACACGCCGGGTGCCCAATCGTAGCGGTTTCTACAACATGTCCACTCACCTGCCATGGATCGGCTATCGCACCGCCGAGCTGGACGGCGCCCATATCAAATACTTCAGCGGCATTGAAAACCCTGTCGGCGTGAAAGTGGGCGCGGGCATGTCCGACGAGTGGATTCAAGGCCTGGTTGACACACTGAACCCCAATAACGAGCCGGGCAAGCTGGTTCTGATCCACCGTTTTGGCGCGCAGAACATTGCGGAGCATCTGCCCCGCCTGATCAACGCAGTTGAGCGAACCGAAAAAGAGGTGCTCTGGATTAGCGATCCGATGCACGGTAATACCGAAACTACCGCAAGCGGCTATAAGACCCGCCGGTTTGACAACATCCTGTCCGAGCTGGAACAGGCCCTGGATATTCATCAGGCAGAAGGGAGTGTCTTGGGGGGTGTTCACTTTGAATTGACCGGGGATGATGTAACCGAATGCATCGGCGGCGCCCGTGGTCTGGATGCGGAAGGTCTGCAGCGCGCCTACAAAACCCAGGTCGATCCACGTCTCAACTACGAGCAGGCGTTGGAGATGGCTCTGGCGATCGTTGACAAAGCCAAACGTTAGTGGGCCGTTCGGGGCCTGTTAACACTAAGATCACACTCAATCACTTCAAAAACACCATTGCCTACATCGGCTAATGGAAAACGGGCACCATGCCGACTTGCCTGGGATAGGGTAATCGCGGGCTACCCCTATGGAGAGCAATTCCGGGAATTTCATTATGGGAGAATTCTGCTATTGGCAACCCCCTAAACAATTTTTCAGAAAAATCTGAGATTTTTTTCAGCGATTGCGAATTCTCAATGCGACCAAACCATCAGTAGTGGTCTAATAATTCCAACGGCTGATGGAGTGAAGTCAAAGGAAGTATCGCAGTAGCACTTCACTCTATCAGCCCTATCTCCTCCTTTGATTTGGGGCCGCCTCCCCTTCGCGGCCCTGATTTTTTTATACCACCTCGACCCAGCTCCCGTCAGGTAACCTTAATCCGCTCTGGCAGTACATCACGCAACTTTTCGGCGATACCCCGCAAGGATTGTTCAGTGGTATCCCAATCGATACAGGCGTCTGTCACCGATACGCCGTACTCCATCTTGGAGAGATCATCCGGAATCGGTTGATTTCCTGCCTTAAGGTGGCTCTCCAGCATAATGCCCATAATCGAGCGGTTGCCCTCCAGCACCTGGTTGGCGACATTCTCAGCCACCAGCGGCTGCAACTCAGGCTGCTTGTTGGAGTTGCCGTGGCTGCAGTCAATGACAATATTCTCGGGCAACCCCGCTTTGGAGAGCGCCTCTTCACACAGTTTTACATGCACAGAGTCGTAATTGGGGACCTTGTTACCGCCACGCAGAATCACATGGCCGCAGACATTGCCTTTGGTCTGGATCACCGTCACCTGGCCATTCTGGTTGATACCGAGAAAGCTGTGGGGCTGGGAGACCGACTGGAGAGCGTTGATCGCCACATCGAGACCGCCGTCAGTGCCGTTTTTGAAGCCGACCGGCATGGAGAGACCCGAAGCCATTTCGCGATGGGTCTGGGACTCGGTGGTGCGCGCTCCAATTGCCGCCCAGGAGAAGAGGTCAGCCAGGTACTGGGGACTGATCGGGTCCAATGCCTCGGTCGCGGAGGGCAGGCCCAGTTTACTCAACCAAAGCAGCAGTTCGCGCGCCTTGTGCAGGCCATCCTCGATATGAAACGAGTCGTCCATGCTGGGATCATTGATCAACCCCTTCCAGCCAACGGTGGTGCGAGGCTTCTCAAAATAGATACGCATGACAATAAAAAGGGTATCGGATAGCTCATCATGCAGCTTCTTCAACCGCTCGGCGTACTCTTTTGCCGCATCCACATCGTGGATTGAGCAGGGGCCGGTCACCACCAGCAGACGGTGGTCTGCACGGGTGAGAATGTTCTTGATGGTCTGTCTGCCATCCCACACCACCTTCTCTGCTTCAGGTGTAAGGGGGATGTGGCGTTTCAGATCAGCCGGGGATATCAGTACCCGTTCAGCGGCAACATTGGTGTTGTTGAGACTATCTTTGATCATCGTCTTGGCATCTGGTTGGAACAGTTAAGGGGGGACATGATACGGGGTTTATCCACAATCTGAAAGCTCACTGATTAACTCAGGATTTAAATCCGCTCAAAAAACCAGATGAACATACTATTTCTATAATTCGATGCCCGCTTCAGCCGCGGAGATCACAATACCGTTCTCCATAATCATGTTATCGAGCAGATCAATAAAGCGCTGCTGGTAACGGCGCAGATACTTATCTTTATGATAAGCCACCCAGGTGGTCTCCCAGGGTAGAAGATGGCTAAGATCACGCAGCTCCAGATCACTATCCTGCTCAGTCGAGTAGGCCATACTGGCGATCAGCCCCACACCCAACCCCTCACGCACGTAGGTTTTGATCACATCGGTATCAGCGGCGCTCAATACCACTTCCGGCTTCAGCCCTGCCCGGGAGAAGATGTTTTGTAACCGGCTGGCGCCTGTAAAACCGAAGGTGTAGGTGATGAGTGGGTGCTCACACAGAATTTCCAGTGTGATGGAGCTGCGTTCAAAAACCGAATGCCCTTTCGGCGCGATCAAACTCCGATTCCAACGGTAGCAAGGAATAGCGTTTAACGACGATTGCTGACCCAACTGCTCGGTACAGATGGAGAAGTCGACCCGATCTGTCAGCGCCATCTCCACCAGCTCCTGAGGGGTACCCTGATGGATCTGCAGGCTCACCGAGGGGTAGATCTTGCGAAAAGCGCGAATCACTGGCGGCAACACGTAGCGCGCCTGCGTATGTGTGGTACCAATACGCAGCACACCCACCGCTTCTTCAACATGATCCTGCCCTATCGCCAAAATATTCTCACGAATCGCCAGCGCCTGTCTGGCATAGGCCAGTACCGCTTCACCGGCAGCCGTCAAAGCGATCAGCCGCTT
>JAKSCN010000107.1 GCA_022360595.1 Chromatiales bacterium | reverse complement strand
GCGACAAAACCCTTATACTTTATACTGTATCGTCCGCCTGGGCCAGTCGTTTACGTTTTATTTCCCGTCAACTAACTGGCCAGCTAAAAGGTAAGGGGATACAGATCGAAAACATTTCGGTACGGGTCCAGCTTCAACATCAACCGCAAAAACGCCCAGCCAGAAGAATCCGTAATCTGGGCAGGGAGAATGCTACCTTAATTGAGCAGCTTGCCGATCACATCGAAGACGACAAACTCAGCGCTGCATTGCGGCGACTCAGTCGCCACAAAAATCGCCAACATTAGTGTTAACAGGTTCTCTCCTTACACAGAGTGGGCAGGTTTCATGTAGGAGATAGGTGCCGCATCACCCTCCTCGAAGGTGACCTCTTCCCAGGCCGTCTCATCGGCCATCAGCGTCTTCAGCAACTTGTTGTTCAATGCATGACCTGACTTTTCGCCATTAAACGCGCCGATCAAACTATGTCCCAACAGATAGAGATCGCCGATGGCATCAAGGATCTTGTGTTTGACAAACTCATCTTCGTAACGCAGGCCATCTTCATTGAGGACGCGGTAGTCATCCACCACAATAGCATTATCCAGGCTGCCGCCAAGCGCCAATTCGCGCTCACGCAGCATCTCGATATCTCTTAGAAAACCAAAGGTGCGCGCCCGGCTCACCTCTTTCACAAACGAGGTCGAGGAGAAGTCGATCTCGGACCGCTTGGTTCTCTCCGCAAATGCCGGGTGGTCAAACTCAATGGTAAAGGAGACTTTGAAGCCGTCAAACGGTTCAAACGCCGCGCGTTTATCACCGTCTTCAACAACGACTCCCTTCTTGATTCTAATAAACTTTTTGGGCCTGTTCTGCTCTTCGACACCAGCCGACTGGATCAAGAACACAAAGGGACCGGCACTGCCATCCATGATGGGAACCTCCGGCGCGCTCACATCGACATAGGCGTTGTCGATGCCGAGCCCGGCGAAAGCGGATAGCAGATGCTCTACTGTCGATACTCTGGCTCCATCCTGCACCAATGTGGTGGAGAGGCGTGTATCACCAACATTGTTAGGGCAGGCGCGAATCTCAACCGGTTCATCCAAATCAACACGACGAAAAATAATCCCCGTATCTGGTGCAGCCGGCCTCAGCGTAAGATAAACCTTTTCGCCTGTGTGGAGTCCCACCCCGGTTGCACGAATAACGTTTTTGAGCGTTCGCTGCCGAATCATTGTATTTTCTGTCCCCTGTTATTAACAGAACCTGGCAAAAATCCGTGGGATGTTAGCACAACTGCACGGAATATAGGCAATTTTCCCGTGAGGTCACGGCAGCTTTTATATTTTTCAGAAGCTGCACCTACTACTCCACCTCGGTTGCATTAGGGAATTCCCTAAGATTTACCAGTTTCGGCCCTTTATTGCAAGTCTATTACATCAATCAGTCCGCCTGACGACGCAGAAATGCAGGAATATCCAGATAATCCATATCATTCCTTTGAGCCGCTTCTACATAAGACTTGGCTGTCTGGCGGTCTTTTCGCACCACTGTTGGGCTATCCAGGTCGCGATACTCCGCGGCAGAAGGTGCATTCGGAGAATAGTCAACAATATCAGAATTGACCAGACGAACCGGCGCGGCTTCCTGCAGTTGAACCTGAGGCTGTTCCTGCTGTATGCCAGCCGCTTCACCAAGACCGGTAGCAACTACGGTCACCCGCAACTCATCACTCATATCTGGATCAATTACCGTACCGACCACAACAGTGGCATCATCGCAGGCAAACTCTTTAACGGTGCTACCCACCTCGTCGAACTCACCAATGGAGAGGTCCAGACCAGCGGTGATATTGACCAGAATGCCGCGCGCACCGGATAGATTGACATCTTCCAACAGCGGACTGTTGATCGCCTGCTCAGCCGCATCACGGGCACGATTTTCACCACGCGCTGAACCGGAGCCCATCATCGCTACGCCCATCTCAGACATCACTGTGCGCACATCGGCAAAGTCGACATTGATCAGACCCGGACGGGTGATCAGCTCGGCAATACCTTGCACAGCGCCCAGCAGTACATCGTTGGCCGATTTGAAGGCGTTGATCAGGCTCATCTCTTTACCGAGGACAGCCAACAACTTCTCATTGGGAATAGTAATCAGTGAGTCCACATACTGGCTCAACTCATCAATACCCTGGTTTGCAATGGCCATACGTTTGCCGCCTTCAAACGGAAACGGCTTGGTCACTACCGCAACCGTCAGAATCCCCATATCTTTGGCAATTTCAGCTACCACAGGCGCCGCACCGGTACCGGTACCGCCGCCCATACCTGCGGTAATGAAGACCATATCCGCACCTTCCAGCGCTTCATGAATACGGTCACGATCTTCCATTGCCGCTTCACGACCGATCTCCGGATTGGCGCCTGCCCCCAGCCCCTTGGTCATGTTGGTGCCCAACTGCAGCAAAGTACGCACGTTGCTGTTTTTCAGCGCCTGCGCATCAGTGTTAGCGCAGATAAAATCGACACCTTCAATGTTGGCGGTGAGCATGTGATTCACGGCATTACCACCGCCACCACCGACACCGACAACCTTAATTACTGCATTTTGACTATATGCATCCATTAACTCGAACATTTGCCTCTCTCCTCAATTACACGGCTTGCGCCAATTGAAAACTTAAATACATCGTCCTGAGGGAATTAAAAATTCCCCTGGAACCAACTCTTCATCCGCTCCCATACGGACTTGAACCCGCCTCCAGTTGGCATATCCTGAAGACGAATCGAGCGGTTCTGATGTCCAAACAACAGCAGACCGACACCGGTCGCATAAATCGGATTGCGCACCACATCGACCAGACCGGTCACATACTGGGGCACACCTAAACGAACCGGCATATGGAACACCTCCTCCGCCAGTTCAATTAAACCTTCTATCTTTGAGCTACCACCGGTGAGCACGACACCACCGGCAACCAGATCTTCAAAACCACTGCGGCGCAGTTCTGCCTGAATCAGTGTCAGCAGCTCCTCGTAGCGCGGTTCAACCACCTCCGCCAATGTCTGGCGGGAGAGACGCCGTGCAGGCCGATCACCAATACTGGGCACCTCGATGGTCTCATCGCTGGTAGACAGTTGGGTCAGCGCACAGGCGTATTTGATCTTGATCTCCTCGGCATGCTGGGTGGGCGTACGCAGCGCTACAGCGATATCGTTGGTCACCTGATCACCGGCAATCGGGATCACTGCTGTGTGACGAATCGAACCTTCTGTAAAGACCGCAATATCGGTCGTACCGCCACCAATATCGACCAGGCAGACCCCCAGCTCTTTCTCATCATCACTGAGTACCGCATAGCTGGAACTGAGCTGTTCCAGAATCAGGTCATCCACCTCCAGACCGCAACGGCGTACACACTTAACAATGTTCTGGGCCGCGCTTACCGCGCCGGTCACCATGTGTACCCGCGCCTCCAGGCGCACACCAGACATACCCACCGGCTCTTTGATCCCCTCCTGCTCATCGATGATGAACTCCTGGGGCAGGATGTGGAGGATCTTCTGGTCCGCCGGGATCGCCACGGCGCGCGCCGCGTCGATGACCCGTTCCACATCGCCATGGGTCACCTCTTTGTCCTTAATGGCCACGATGCCGTGGGAGTTGAGGCTGCGGATGTGGCTGCCGGCGATGCCGGCGTAGACCGAATGGATCTCGCAGCCGGCCATCAGCTCCGCTTCCTCGATCGCGCGCTGGATCGACTGCACCGTCGACTCGATGTTGACCACCACCCCCTTCTTGAGACCCCGCGAGGGGTGTGAACCGATGCCGATGATCTCGATGTTCCCGTCGGCCGATACCTCCCCCACGATCGCGCAGACCTTGGAGGTGCCGATGTCGAGACCCACCACCAAGTTGCGTTCGGACTTCCTCGCCATCGCTAGCCTCCGCCCGCG
>JAKSCN010000195.1 GCA_022360595.1 Chromatiales bacterium | reverse complement strand
GCCTCTGGCTGGCCTTTACGTGGGTCACTGCCACCGCTGCGAATAATCGGTAAGCCTGTCTCCCGGGAGAGCCTGGCGGCAAAGCGCAGACGTTCCAGCAGCATCGGGCCGACGGTGTCGCTGCCGTACTCCGGGGCATTGGTGTAACGACCGCCCCCGAGTACCAGAATGGCTTGGGCCTGGCGAATCTCCGGCGCTTGGGTATCGATAGGCGCCACCTGCTGCTCCAGCTCTCCGGCCAGTTGTTGGGCGGCGAAAGGCGTGCTGAGCAGATAAAGCATGACAAGCGTCATGAAAATTAAGAATTTTCCGATCAGCCGAGCGCTGAGGAGCAGTCCCAACAGTAGTAACAGAATTAGCCCGCCGGGCGGCAGGAGTAGGGACTTCAAAATCCAGACCAGCTCTATTTGTGACATCGTTGTACTGCTCTTATGCGCTCAGCTTTGTTCTAAATTTTTTTCCAATAGGGGATTGGCTTGCAGGTCGGCGTGGTAGGAGGAGCGTACCATGGGACCGCTGGCGACATTTGAAAAACCCATATCCTCGCCTATTTGGCGTAACTCATCAAATTCTATTGGTGTAACAAAGCGTTTTACCGGCAGGTGTTGCTTGCTGGGTTGCAGATATTGGCCAAGAGTGAGCATGTTGCAGCCGTGGTCGCGTAGATCCTGCATGACTGTCTCAACCTCTTCACGCTCTTCTCCCAGACCCAGCATCAACCCCGACTTAGTCTGAACCTGTGGGTGCTGCTGTTTGAACTGTTGCAGAAGGTCGAGGGATCCCTGGTAGTCCGCGCCGGGGCGTGCTTGGCGGTAGAGGCGCGGCACCGTCTCCAAGTTGTGGTTGAATACGTCCGGCAGCGCTTGTCCCAGCTCTTCAAGAGCGATTTCGACCCGACCACGGAAATCCGGCACGAGGATTTCTATGTGCAGTTCCGGTGTTGTCTGGCGCATGGCGCGAATACAATCAGCGAAGTGACGGGCCCCGCCGTCACGTAGGTCATCACGGTCTACCGAGGTGACCACCACATACTTCAGTCCCATATCCTTCACCGCCTGGGCCAGGTGAGAGGGCTCCTCTGTATCCAGCGGCTGTGGCTTACCGTGGGCAACGTCGCAGAAGGGGCAGCGGCGGGTACAGATATCGCCCATGATCATGAAGGTGGCGGTTCCGTGGGAGAAACATTCGCCGAGGTTCGGGCAGGCCGCCTCTTCACAGACCGATGATAGGGAAGTGGAGCGCAGAATACGCTTGATGTCCGCCACCTTTTCGCCTGTGGGAATTTTGGCCCGGATCCAGCTCGGTTTACGTGGCATCACCTGAGTCGGTTCAACCTTTACTGGAATGCGCGATACTTTCTGCTCCCCGCGTTGGTGGGTCTCAGGTGTGGCGCGTGAAGGGGCGTCAAGTTTTTCGGGCTGTTTCATAGATGTGGGGTCTCGCCTTACGGGGTCTCTTCGATCAGATTGTAGTCCAGTAACCGGCTGATTTGCCGGTTCAGTTTGCCGGCCACCTGCTGCACGCTCTCCCGGATACCAAGGTCGGCCAGTTGGGTGATTTGCAGGTCGGGATAACCGCAGGGGTTAATGCGTTGGAAGGGCTCCAGATCCATGTCGATATTAAAGCTGAGGCCGTGGTAACTGCAACCACGGCGCACGCGCAGGCCCAGCGCGGCAATTTTTGCGTCGTTGACATAGACGCCAGGGGCTTCCGGTTTTGCCGTCGCCTCGATGCCGTAGTCGTTAAGCTGGGTGATGATCGCCTGCTCGATCAGTGTCACCAACTGCCGGACCCCCAATCCAGCCCGCTTCAGGTTGATTAGCAGGTAGACCACCAACTGGCCAGGGCCGTGGTAGGTGACCTGGCCGCCCCGGTCGCAGTTGATAACTGGGATATCTCCCGGATTGAGCAGGTGTTCGGGTTTGCCTGCCTGGCCGAGTGTGAAGACCGGCGGGTGCTCTACGACCCACAGTTCATCGACGGTTTGGTCAGTGCGTGTGTTGGTGAACTCACGCATCGCCTCCCAGACGCTCTCATAGTCCCGGCGTTCCAGGTGTCTGATCAGCAGTGCTGGTCTGCTGCTGGCGGTCATGGTCCTGATTTAGAGGCTCATTAAGATGCGCTCATGCGCTGTGAAGGCGTAGTAGATGGCGTCCAACTGCTCGCGGCTACTGGCCTCGAAGGTGACGGTTACGGCTTGGTATTTCCCCCCCTTGCTGGGGCGTGATCTGACCGCGCCTTCACTCAGATTAGGAACGTGTTGGCGCACGATTTCGGCCACCACCAGATCGAAATCGGGGGCGCTCAGCCCCATCGCTTTGACCGATATCTGGCAGGGAAACTGGAGTAACGACTCTTGCTCTTCAGTCACTGTATATGACGCTCTGGCTGACTATAACTTTACTATATAGGGTAGGGGCTGAATTATTCAAATCTGTCTATTCAAACCAGAGCAGAACCGTATCGGTGAGGGTCTGCCAGATGCCGCCTTCATTGATCTCCTCCAGGGCCACGAGCGGTGCTTCGGTGATCTGCTCACCCGCCAGGGAGATCACGACGCTACCCATATTCTGCGCTGCTCTGACGGGTGCGGTGATGGTGGGTGAAATGCTCATCTCTGCTTTCAGATTCTTGTACTGGCCACGTGGAATGGTCAGGTAGAGGTCGTTGGTGAGTCCCAGATGCAACTGCTCTTTCTCCCCCTTCCAGATGCGTACCTTGGCGAGCGGATCGTTGGCGCCGTAGAGACGGTGGGTCTCGTAGAAACGGAAGCCGTAGCTGAGCAGGGCCTGGCTCTCCTTGGCGCGGGCATTTTCACTTTTGGTACCCATCACGACCGAGATCAGGCGCATGTTGTTCTTATGGGCAGATGCGACCAGGCAGTAACCGGCCGCGTCGGTGTGGCCGGTTTTGATTCCGTCCACCGCGTCGTCCCGCCACAGCAGTTTATTACGGTTCTGCTGTGTGATTTTGTTGAAAGTGAACTCTCTCTCCGCGTACCAGGCGTAATATTCCGGGAATTCACGAATGGTCGCCTCGGCCACCTTGGCAATATCGTTGGCGGTGGTGAAGTGGTCTTTGGCAGGTAGGCCAGTACTGTTGACAAAGTGGCTGTTGAGCATGCCCAGGCGCTGTGCGTGTTCGTTCATCAGCTTGGCGAAGGTCTCCTCGCTGCCGGCGACATATTCGGCCAGGGCGACGCTGGCGTCGTTACCCGACTGGACGATCATCCCTTTCAACAGATCCTCAACCGACACCTTCTTGTTGACTTCGATGAACATCCGCGAGCCGGGCGTCTTCCACGCCTTTTCGCTGACCAGTACGACGTCGCTGAGTTGGATGCTGTTACCCTTGATTTCGCGCAACACCACATAGGCGGTCATGATTTTGGTTAGGCTGGCCGGCTCCAGCGGTTCATCGGCATTGTGGGCCGAGAGAATGGCGCCACTGTCGAAATCAATCAGCAGATGTCCGCTCGCCGCAATCTTCGGTGGAGCGGGTACTGGTGCGGCTTGCGCAATAGCGGTGATCAGGTAGAACGCGAAACAGAGAAGTATCGGGGTAACTGATTTACTGATTGGCACGGACTTAATATTCCTTGGTTGCTGGTAGGGACAATTGCGGTTGGACAATCATTCCCTGATTGAATTCACTTTTTCAGCAGCCCACGGGAGGGCTGCGTCACAATAATACGGTGGTGTTGAATCGCTTCCAACCCTTTAGCCTCAGATGTGTGGAATCAGCCCACTATTTAATGACGACATGACTGTCGCTGATGCCGAGCGTGTTGAGCTGGGCGGCAAAATTATCGATCAGTTCAACTCTGGAAAAGGGTCCCAGCTGTACACGATAGACTGCGTGGCCGTTACTTTCACCGTTCTCGATTCGAATCGGCGCATTGACCGTTGGCGCCAGCCGCTGGCGCAGTTTATCGGCGTTGAGCCGGCTGCTGAAAGCGCCAATTTGCAAGAATAGCTCTGGTGTCGCGTCGGTGATTGAAGGCTGTGGGGCCGGGGTTGAGGCGATAGTGTTGGTGGCGGGTTCACCGGGCTGCAGCGCGCGTACCTGCACCAATCCGGTGCCTTCCCCTAAAATACCCAGCTTGGTCGCGGCGGCGTAGGAGAGATCGATAATGCGCTTGCCGTGGAAGGGACCGCGGTCGTTGACTTTGACAATGATCCGCTGGCCGTTCTTCAAATTGGTCACCTCCACATAGGTTGGCAGTGGCAGGCTTTTGTGGGCTGCGGTCATTTTGTACATGTCGTAGGGTTCACCGCTGCTGGTGAGGCGCCCATGAAACTTGGTGCCGTACCAGGAGGCGATGCCTTTTTCGTTGTAGCCCTGGCTGCTTTGCATCACATAGTAGCGCTTGCCAAACACCACATAGGAGTCTGGGTTGCCACGCTTACTGCGTGGTTCATGTTTTGGTACGGCGTCGGGGATGCTGTCAGGGTCCAGCCGCCTGGTTGGGGCGCTGTCCCTGTCCTTGTCATAACCGGCTTCATCGTGCCCAGTGAAGGTCTTGGCGGGCTTGATGCTGCAGCCGCCGGTCAGGAGCAGGCACGTGAGTAGCGCCGTGTAGCCTATGCCGCGCTTGCTCACTAGCTGTGCTCCTTCTGTTTGAGGATCTCCCGGCTGAGCTGATAGACCGCCATGGCGTAGAGGTTGCTATGGTTGTAGCGGGTGATGACATAGAAGTTATTCAGTCCCAGCCAGTATTCGTTGCCCTGCTTGCCACGTAGCCGAATCAGGCTGGTGAGGCTGTCCGGAGCGGGTGGCTGGCTCATCTTGATGCCTGCCTGCTGGAGCTGTTGGATGGTCAGGCTCGGTTTCATGCCCGCTTTTACAAAATCGTTGTGGTCGGCTGTAATACCCCAGGCCTTCTGGGTGATCGGCTCTCCCTGCTGCCAGCCGTGGCGGCTGAAGTAGGCGGCGACACTACCGATCACATCGGCTTTGTTGCCGAGCAGATCGCGCTTGCCGTCTTTGTCAAAGTCGACCGCGTAGGCGCGGTAGCTGCTGGGGATAAACTGGGGCATGCCCATAGCGCCGGCGTAGGAGCCCAACATCTTTTTCGGAGGTAGCTTCTCCTCCTTGATCAGCAGTAGAAACTCTTCGAGCTGTTTGCGAAAGAATTTGCTCCGTTTGGGGTAAGCGAAGGCGAGAGTGCTGAGGGCGTCGAGCACCTGATATTTACCGGTGTAGCTGCCGTAGAGGGTCTCGACACCGATAATTGCCGTGATGATCTCGGGCGGAACCCCATATTTTTTTTCCGCCTGTTTCAGCAGCTCTTGATTCTCTTGCCAGAACTTAACACCGGCACGGGCCCGTTTATCGGTGACGAAAATCGGGCGGTACTCATGCCAGGCCTTGCCCTCCGCAGGGCGGCTGATGGCGTCGATAATGCTCTGCTTGTAAGTGACATCGGCCAGGAGCTTGTTCAGTTCCGTTAGGGCAAAGCCGTGTTTGTTGCTCATCTCTTGCGCAAACTGTTGAAGCTTACGGTCGAAATCGGCCGGTTTAGCGGCGTTGGTTTCAGCAATAGGTAAAAGTAGGGCAAGGGTGGTCAACAATGGAGATAGGACTTTGCTCAACTTCACGTTTGGCACCTTCAGGTTGGCAGTAGTTTTCTATGGGTGTGAATCGACATCAGGATACCGAAACTGGCCATGATGGTCACGATGGATGTGCCGCCATAACTTACCAGCGGAAGTGGAACACCGACCACCGGCAGGATGCCGCTGACCATGCCGGTATTGACGAAGAGATAGACGAAAAAGACCAAAATCAACGCGCCGCCAAGCAGACGGCTGTAGGTGTCCTGGGCCTGAGCGGCGATATAGAGGCCGCGCAAAATTACAAATAGGTAAAGCAGCAACAGCACCAGGACACCGAAGAACCCGTGCTCTTCGGCGATTACCGCGAAGATAAAGTCGGTGGTGCGTTCGGGCAGGAATTCCAGATGCGATTGAGTGCCATTGAGCCAGCCCTTGCCGTAAAGTCCACCGGAGCCGATGGCAATCTTTGACTGAATGATGTGATAACCGGTGCCGAGGGGGTCGCTCTCGGGGTTGAGAAAAGTGAGAACGCGGTTACGCTGGTATTCGCGCATACCATATTCCCACAGTATCCAGGCGCTGGGGATCGAGACCAAAATCATGCCCCCGATAAAACGCCAACTCAGCCCGGCCAGAAACAGCACAAATACGCCGGCGCTGGCGACCAGCAGTGATGTGCCCAAATCGGGTTGCTTGGCGATCAACAGTACCGGCAGGGCGATCATCAGACCGGCAATCAGCAGGCGGTTCCAGCGCGGGGGCAGTTTCTTCTCGGCCAGAAACCAGGCGACCATCAT
>JAKSCN010000171.1 GCA_022360595.1 Chromatiales bacterium | reverse complement strand
GATTGCACAAGTTTTTCCCACATATATCAGTTAAAGAGCCCTTTTAGCTTGTCGCCAAGCTGATCCTGCAACTGCTCTTGCACCTTCTGTTTGAGTTCTTGTTTTTTCTCTTCCAATTTCGCTTTTTGGGTGCCGGCCAACACCTGACCCCAATCGATCGCGAATGATGGCGCAGCGAAAGACCCAGTCAGACGCACTGGAATCGGCACCCCTTTCAAGTCATCCAGGCCTTCACCACCTTGCCCCTTTTCGGTGCTTACGATAACCGGAGTAACCGTATAGTCGAGGGTCTCCGGCACCAGATTGACGGTCCCCTCGCCAGTTACTCGCAGATAAGGGGATTTGGCCAGCAGATCCTGATTCTTCACCACGCCGTTGGTAATCACAGCCGAGCCGCTCAGCTCGGAGAAATCGGTCTGCGCCGGCCCGCTTCTGGCAGCGGCGCCCTGCCCCTGAAACTGCGAGCGGGTGTCACGTATGACCTGAGCCAGGTTAAAGCCCTTCACCGCACCGTCCTTAAAAGCGAAGTCGAGGTTGCCGCCCAAGCTCTTTTTAATGGCGTTGACGCTGTTGCCGCTGGCCATCAACTTGGCGCTGAAGTTACCCTTGCCGGTCAACTTGTCATCATCCATCAGATCCTGCAGCAATGGACCAGCCTGGAGACCAGTCAATTTCTCATCGATGTTCATACGTGGCGTTTTGCCCGTAACATCAAGATTCACCTTGCCGCTAAGCGCCCCTTGATAGAACTTCTTGATTGCCTGGTCGATCGCCAACTGGCCGTTCTTCGCCTTCACGCTAAGCTCAATCTGCTCAGCCAACAATTTCTGAATGGTCAGCTTACCTATCGAAAGCACGCCGTCCACATTCAGCTCACGCAGTGTTTCGATCGGCAACAGCGGCTCATCACCGCTGCTCTGTGGGGCGTCCTGCGGTTGCTCTCCTATTTTAGCCGCGGGCAGATAGCGATCCGCATCGATGGCGTCTACATTAAGCTTGAAGCCAACAGCAGTGCCATTCAGTTTGACGTTGCCATCCAGGGTGGTATCGTCCATGCTCACTTTCAGATTATCGAGCTGAGTTACCGCCCCTTGATTCATCAGATCAAAGCCAGCGCTGAATCGGGTCAACACGGTGGCATCGGCCATTGGGGGCAACTCAATCTTTTGGCTTGTCAGCCACTTTTTAAGGTTCAGCTCCGCTAGTTGGATATTGCCGGTAAAGGTAGGCAGGCCAGCCAAGTCTTTACCATTGAGCTGACCACTCAGCTTTAGGTCACCGACACTCAACTGCAAACCACTCACTGACAATGACTCACCATTGAGAGCCGCCGCAATAGTGGCAACCAGCTCTGCCTGCAGCGACCCGCCGGGCAGAGCTTCACCCTGCGCATCGGCAGTGAGCTTCAAGCCATTCACTGCCAACTTACCGTTGTCCTGATCCAGATTCACGCTGCCTGTCAGCGTCACTTTGGCGCCCATCTGGGGCGCTTTACTGGTCAACTGCAGATCCATATTCAGATCGACTGGTTTGCCGGGGACAATGGCTCCACTTTTCAGGTTGAAGGGTGAGATTTCATAAAGCTGTCCACTGGTGCGATCATCCCAACGAATCATAGCGTTATTGATATCAATCCCGCCGATCGAGAGCCCGGTGAGCGCCATACCTTGATCACCAGAAGGATCAGGCTGCTCCATCTTTTTCTCAGTCTGCTGCCCGCTCCCCTGAGCCAGGTCATCCCAGTTGCTGGAGCCATCTTTCCGCTTGGCCAGATTGAGTTCAAGGCCATCCAGCCCGATGGTATCCACCTCCAACCTGCTGCTCAGCAGCGGCATCAGTTTGACCCGCACGGCAGCGTGCTTCACCGCGGCGAAGTTCTTCGGTTCAAAACCCGGAGCATTGCTGAGCTGCATGGCGCCGATATCGATTCCGAGCCAGGGAAACACGGAGAGGTTGAGATCACCTTCAATAGTGAGCTGGCGTCCGGTATGGGCCTGCACTTGGTTGACGATCTCCTCTTTATAGTCATTCGGATCGATCACCATGGGGAGTACGATCACGGCAGTAACAACCAGCAGCACAACCGCAGCGACCAGAATACCGATGACCTTAAACAATTTGCCCATTAGAGCCTCCGTAAATCCTTAATTTATTGTCGTTAGTAATAGGATCATACAACAGCATGGCAGATAATAGCGGGAAAATAACCCGGCTCTATCCGTAGTTACAAAAATTATAATTCAATGTCCGGCCGTTCAGCGCCACACTGCCAACAGATGGCAAATTGCCCCTCGGAGAGTTCACCGCATACGGCACAACGCCAATCCGCCTCAGACGCCTCTCTATTGAGATGCTGAAACTGCTTCAACAGGCGTTCAGCACGATACCGATCACCATCATGCACCAACCAGATCACCGGAAATTGCATGGCAGGCAACTCCCCGGCAGCGCCGCTCAAGTAATCACCCAACACAACGGCTTCCACCCCACTATCGGCCAAGTAATCTCTCAGCAACTGCGCCTCAACTCGGTCTTTTGCTTGGTAGAGCTGTTGCATTACACCTCCTTCTGCAGCAGCGCTCTCATCTCTTTCGCCAATAGTCTCAGATCAGTTTTACGATAATAGGTTCGGCGCCAGATTATCCCGATCTGCCGATGGGGACCGGGTTCTGCCAACGGCACCAAGGCAATTTCCTTACTGGAGTTGAGATCCTCCCCCAGCGCCATCTGCGGCACAAAAGTCATGCCCAGGCCACCGGCAACCATCTCAAGCAACGTGTAAAGACTGGTTCCCTGAAAGGCAGTTTTACCCTTCAACTGTTGCAAGTGGCACACCCCCAGTGCATGGTCGGTCAGGCAGTGTCCCTCCTCCAACAGCAGTAGCTCATTACCTGGGAGCGACGCGGTGGCAAGACTCTGCTCCCGGGCGAGGCGGTGCTGTCGCGGTAAGACCAAAACAAAATCCTCCTGCCAAAACAGCTCCTGCTCCAACTGGCCAACATCATAGGGGAAGGCAATAATCGCCGCCTCCAGCTCACCACGATTCAGTTTATCCACCAAAGAGGCGGTCCGGTCCTCCACCAGCAGTAACTCCAAGCTAGGGTAACGCTGGCGAATCACCGGCAGTACTCGTGGCAGCAGAAAGGGACCAATGGTCGGAATAACCCCCATACGCAGCGAGCCCGAAAGTGGAGTACCATCACTCTTGGCGGTCTCCACAAACTCTTTGCTCATTGCCAGAATACGCTGGGCCTGAACCAATAGCTCCGCCCCCTTGGCTGTTAGTATCACCTGACGTTTGCTACGCTCAAACAGCACCGTATCAAGCAGGTACTCCAACTCCTGAATACCGGCACTCAGCGTCGAATGGGTTACAAAGCAACGCTCTGCTGCCCGGCCAAAATGCTGCAACTCGGCCACCGCAGTGAAGTAAAGCAGTTGTTTGGGTGTTGGCAGATTCATAATCGTTTTTTTCGATTAATAACACCTGCTTAAGTCATTAGATCGAAATCATTTATCTCCTTCGTTTTGCTCCATGGATTGAGACGCACACTTTCAACCATAGCAGGAGTACAGAAGTGAGTGGCAACAACCTCGGCAAAACTATAAAAAATCTGGAAACGCTATCTCCTCAAGTCACTTGGAACTGCTCTCACCATCAACGAGTCTCACTGAGATGAAAGAGAGGGGTGCTGGCAGGCAGGGTGGAAGGAAGACACAATTGAAGAAATCGCACCACCAAACCGATAAGCTGATACAGGCCAAAGGAGCAACCGGATATATGAGGAGATAGAGCGATGAAAAAGTGGCAGTGTGTTGTATGCGGATTTATCTACGATGAAGCAGAGGGTATGCCTGAAGATGGCATCGCCCCCGGCACCAAGTGGGAAGAGATTCCCGACGACTGGGCCTGTCCCGACTGCGGCGTCACCAAAGCCGACTTTGATATGGTTGAAATCCAGGGGCAATAAGGCCCGTCGCACTAATTGATAATACCAAGGAACGCGAGTAACCAGGGGAGCAACAAAGCCGTTGTGAAGGCCGATAATGCCATCGCCAAACCGGAGAAAGCCCCCATCTCTTCACTGAGCTGAAACGCCCGAGCAGTCCCAATACCGTGAGAAGTGAGCCCCAGGGCGAAGCCACGAATAGAGTCCTCCCTAACCCTCAGCAGATCAAATAGCTTATTGCCCACGACAGCACCAATAATCCCGGTCATCACCACCAGTGCGGCAGTGAGTGAGGGCAAGCCACCGATTTTCTCTGCCACGCCCATTGCAATAGGCGCCGTGACCGACTTTGGCGCCAATGACAGCAAGGTTGCCTGACTGGCGCCCAACAGCTTCGCGATGCCTACCGCACTCAGCCCGGCAAAGGCGACTCCCACAATCAGCCCCGTCGCCAACGGCAGCCAGAGCCTTCTTAACTGACTAAGCTGGTTATAGAGAGGAACCGCCAGAGCGACTGTCGCCGGCCCCAGCAGAAAGTGGATAAATTGCGCCCCATCGAAGTAGTCAATGAAAGAGGTGTCGGTCAGCTCCAACAGCCCAATCAGAGCAGCAACGGTAACCGCCACCGGGTTCAGCAACGGGTGGTTATTCACCGCCTTAGAGATGACATAGGCAATCTGATAAACCACCAAGGTTACCGTCAACCAGAGCAGCGGCGAAGTTGAGAGATAGACCCAAAGACGAAAAAACTCCTGCTCAGCCATCACCCTGCCTCCTGCGAGCATTAAAACCGACCATCAAACGTAATAACAGGGCGGTAAAAGCAAGCGATAACAGTGTGCTCAACAGCAGCGCCAGTCCCATCGACAGCCACTCAGCCTCGATGCGTTGAAAGTGCACCATGACACCAACCCCGGCAGGGACAAACAGCAGCGACAAGTGTGTCAGCAACGTTTTGCTGACGCCCTCCAGGGACTCCCCCACTCCACCTTTAACGATCAGGGTCACCAATAACAGCAGCAGGCCAACTACCGGCCCCGGGATAGAGAGGTCCGCAAAAAAGACCAGCACTTCGCCGACCAACTGATAAGCAAGAAGTATCGTAATGCCAGATAGTATATTCATAGGCTAATAGTATCCACTTGCAGGGAAGGCCACAAAAACAAGGCAACTTAATCTCATTGAATCAGCCACTGGTAACAGCTTCCACCACAAAAACAGAAGATACACGCCTTATTATCCCCCCACACAGGGCCAGGTAACCTGCTAACCTACCTACACTCAGCTACTCTCTTGTGGTTATACCCCCCGGACTTTTCTAGTGAGATACTCCCCGCTTCGCCAAAAGGCTGTTAAATGCCACACAATTAAGTTACGTCGCTATATCTTTTCAATAATCAAATGCTAAGCTTATCCTCGCTGCTAAAACCACAACGGACTGATAAAAATAACAACAATCAACAGATGGAGGATAAGGGATAATGGCTTCCACCAATCAACTGCACGTCGCTGGTGCGACAGTAAACTGTGCAACCTGCAAAGACCAATCTTGCTTTATTCAGGATGGTCTTACGGATGAACAACTGCAGGGAGTCAGCCAAATTTCAACCAGCCGCGGCCCCTATCAGCCCGGTGAAACCATTTTCCAGATAGAAGACCCGTTCAAATCACTCTATGTGGTTCAATCGGGTGCGACAAAGATAGAGACAGTTTCACCAGACGGCTGCAATCTGGTCGATGGCTTCTATTTTCGAGGAGATGTGCTGGGACTGGAAGCTATCGGCAGCACACTTTACCAACACGACGCAGTTGCACTCGAAGAGACCTGGTTGTGCGAGCTGCCGTATGAGCATCTGGAATCGCTGTGCACCTTTATACCCAGGCTTCAGCACAAGATACTGATCATGCTAGGCCGTAAACTGCGGCATATGAATAAGATGTTTCTACATGGCCGATATCTAAACGCGGAGGAGCGTCTGATGCTCTTCTTCCGCATGCTGTGCCATAAGCAGGTGATCAGGAAAAAGGCCAATTCAGCGACATTGACCCTGACCATGTCTAAAGGTGATATCGCCAGCTATCTTGGTCTACGCGCCGAATCCCTGAGTCGAGCGCTCACGAGGTTACAAAAGGCGGGCCTCATTCACAATCATGGGAAGACCATAGAATTTCACGATATCGACAGGATCCTAGCGTTCTCCTGCGATTAGTGGAGCGGGTGATGGGAATCGAACCCACGTGACCAGCTTGGGAAGCTGGAGTTCTACCATTGAACTACACCCGCTATGTCGTAACCCGGCTTCGGCAAAATCCAAATCGTGCGTGCAAACAGCCCGCATGATAGGCGATTACAGCTATTGGGGTAAAGGACTAACAAGCCCTAACAGACATTAGCGACGATCCCCAGCCGCCGGCCCACCGGCATACATGCTGACCACTTCAGCACCAAAACGCTCCAACACCTTCGGGCGCTTCACTTGCATAGTCGGTGTCAGCAGGCCATTGTCCACGGTCCAGGGCTCCAAAAATAGCGTCACCCGGTGAATTTTGGCGTAACCGGGAAAGTCTTTCAGGGCATCTTTGATGTGGCGCGTCACAAT
>JAKSCN010000336.1 GCA_022360595.1 Chromatiales bacterium | reverse complement strand
GAGCAGCGTATTCTGGATATGGAGGAGCTGCGCGCTGTCTACTCACGCTCGTTCAATAGTGCCAGCGGTCAGGATTTGGCCGAAGATGTGATCGGTGTCGTGCAGCTTGAGTTCATCGATTGGGATGAACGCCGACCGGCAGCGGAGATCCTTGAAGAGATGCGCGAGCGGGCTGCGGATATCCCGGGCATTATTCTGGAGTTCCGCAAGGCAGAGAACGGTCCATCGGGTGGTAAGCCGATTCAGATCGAAGTGAGTTCACGCGAGTTCAACCGGGTCTCGCCGGTGGTCTCTCAGATTCATCAATTGATGGTTGAGCAGGGCGGTTATGTCGATACAGAGGATGATCGCCCACTGCCTGGCATCGAGTGGCGTCTGGAGGTTAATCGCGAACTGGCGGCGCGCTATGGGGCTGATGTGAACATGCTGGGCAATGCGGTACAGATGATCACCAACGGTATTAAGGTGACCGACTACCGGCCCGACGATACCGATGATGAGGTGGATATTCGGGTACGCTTTCCCTATAGCGAACGTAACCTGAGTCAGTTGGATCAACTGCGTGTCTCCACGCCGAAGGGAATGGTGCCGATCACCAACTTTGTCACCCTCACGCCTGCGCCTAAGAGCGGTACCATCAAACGTGTTGACGCCACCCGCGTGGTGACCATCAAAGCCGATGTGGCTGAAGGTCTGTTGCCGGACAGTCAGCTCAAAGGGCTGCAGCAAGCTATTGAGGAGGCGGATATCGATTCCCAGGTGACCGTGAGCTTTAAGGGTGAGGATGAAGATCAGCGTGAGGCGATGGAGTTTCTGATTGGCGCCTTTATCAGTGCTATTTTCCTCATGGCGCTGGTGCTGGTGACCCAGTTCAACTCTATCTATCAGGCGCTATTGGTGCTCTCGGCGATTGTCTTCTCAACGGCGGGCGTACTGCTCGGTCTGATGATCACTGCTCAACCTTTTGGGGTGGTGATGGTAGGGCTCGGCATTATCGCGCTGGCCGGTATTGTGGTGAACAACAACATTGTTCTGATCGATACTTATAACCGTATGCGATCGAAAGGGGTGGATGCGGTGAGTGCCGCGCTTGAGACGGGTAAGCTGCGTCTGCGTCCGGTATTCTTAACCGCTTTCACCACAGTGCTGGGATTGATGCCGATGGTGTTGGCGATGAATATCGACCTGATCAACCGGGCTATCAGTTTTGGTGCCCCCTCGACTCAGTGGTGGACTCAGCTTGCCAGTGCCATCGCCGGTGGGCTCTCCTTTGCAACGGTGCTCACGTTAGTGCTCACACCCTGTCTGCTGGTGCTGGGCGAGCAGATGATGGATTGGGTGCGCGGGCTGTTCACTCCAGCGGAGAGTGAAGAGGCTTGATGTTAATTTGGCACTGCCCGAATGTTTGGGTAGTGCCAAAATGCGCTATTCCCTAAGCAGCTTTTCCAGCTGTTTAATACCTTTCTCTATATTGCTTTCTCT
>JAKSCN010000188.1 GCA_022360595.1 Chromatiales bacterium | reverse complement strand
TCGAGGTGTAAGCCCCGAGCATGAAGAAGCCGACATGGCCGAGATTGAGCAGACCGGTCAGTCCATACTGGAAGTTCAGGCTGAGGCTCAAGATGCCCCAGATACCGGCGATCGTGATCAGATAGATGAGGAATTCGGTCACCGTCTAGCCCCCAGAATCCCTCGCGGGCGCAGCAGCAGCGTAAGGATCAAGATACTGAACGGAATCGCAGCCTTGTAGCCGGTGGGGATGTAGCTATGGGTGCCGGCCTCAATCCCCAGCGCGTTGAACAGCGGCGCCCAGTTAATGGCCAGCCCGACATTCTCGGCAAATCCCACCAGCGCGGCACCGAGCATCGCGCCATAGGGGTGGCCGATGCCACCTACAATGGCTGCGCAGAACACTTCGATGACAAGGCCGAACCCCATATCGGGCTTCAATTGGGTATTGAGCCCAATCAGAACACCACCGAGTGCGGCAAAGCTGCTGCCGATAAACCAAACCGCGCGAATCACGCGCTCAACGGGTATTCCGCTCGCTTGCGAGAGGGGGGCGTTATCGGCGGTTGCCCGCATCGCGACACCCAGCGTTGTGCGAGTCAGCAGCAGATGGAAGGCGAGCATGGCCGTCAGCGCTGCCAGGATAATCATGAGCTGAAACGGCGTTATGCGCGCACCAGCTACCTCCCACGGCCGGAGCACACCAATCTCGAAGAAAAAAGGTGACGGTCCCCAGATTGCCCTCACTGTCTCGCGCATCGCAATGCCGAGGGCGAACCCGGTAATCATCAACATGATCGGTGCGCTGTTGCGAAGCCGGGAGAAAACCAGACGGTCACAACCGATACCAATAACGCCAGTGAACGCGATAGCTATCAGCGCCGCCAGAACAAAATTGAGACCGACGCTGGCTGACAGGAAGAACGCCACATAGGCGCCCACCGTGGCAAATTCTACGTGTGAAAAGTTGGGAAACCGAAGCACGCTGAAGACCATGGTGACGCCTACAGCCAGCAGCGAGAGCTCGGACGCCCGGATTAGGCTATCGAGTATGACCTGAAGCACAGCTTACCAGTGTGAAGTGAATAGGCTCCCGTTCCAGTGTCGCCATCGCCGCACAACCACAACTGATTACCTCGGTCTGCGGCCTTAACACCGCTAATAACCTGCTTAGCGTTGCATTCAAGGATAGAAGATAATGGACAAATATCCAGTACCGGTGTTACGGACATCCACCCAAATATCTTACTCATCTGCCCTCCCTTTTGCCCGGGTCCATCGAATGTTCGACGCTCACCTCCTCCACCCTGTCCATGGAGCAAGTCTCTGCCCAGCGGCAGTTACTCAGTGCAGCAACCTGAGCTGAATAGCCGGATTTAGGTGTCAGTCAAACAGCCCTTAGCTAGCCGGAATGAAGACGGTTTAAAGCCTTCGACCTGGACCCTTTTTTACTGATGGCGATCAAAGAAGTATTAGGGCCCACGAGTGGCAGGAGTGAAGGTAGATGAACCAGTACGGGCACTTCATCAATGGAGAGAGGTTGGCCGGAACCGGCTCCCGCCAAGGTTACGTCTTCAATCCGGCGACAGGCACAAAAACAGCGACAGTGCACTTCGCTTCCAAGGCAGATGTAGACAAGGCGGTCGCGGCTGCGAGTGCCGCGTTCCCTAAGTGGAGCGCCATTCCCGCCGCTTACAGCCTGGCTCGGCTGACCGGACGCTGGGGAGAGCAGTTGGGCATTGGCATCTTTCTCACCTACCTTGTGCCACCCACCCTGCTCTTCATTCCCCTTTCGCGGGTGGTATCCGAACTTGGTCTACAGGATTCGCTATGGTCGCTGGTTGTGGTCTATCCGAGCATCACTGTCCCCTTCTCGACCTGGCTGTTGATGGGCTTTTTCAAGGCGATCCCGCGCGATCTTGAGGAGGCCGCGATGATCGATGGTCTGAGCCGGTTCGGGGCATTCATCAAGGTGGTCATGCCAATGTCCTTGGCGGGCACCCTGACGGTGGTTATCTTTTCGTTTACCCTGGTGATGCAGGAGTTCGTCTACGTGTTGACCTTCATCACCACCTCCGCCAACTACACGGTAAGCGTTGGGGTACCGACATTCCTGGTTCGTGGTGACGTCTACTTCTGGGGGTCACTGATGGCCGCCTGCTTCATCGCCAGCGTGCCTATTGCCATCCTCTACAACTTTTTCGTGGACCGGTTCATTGCCGGATTCACGGTTGGGGCCATCAAGTAAACCGAAAGACCATCAGCCGGGTATGGGTGGCGCAGTGGTTGTGAAGCTCTCACGTGCAGACATGTCATCATACCAACGCTTGAGCGATGGATATTCACTGAGTTTTCCCTGCCCTTCCGGAACCATCTCCAACCAGAACAGGATCGGAGCCAGAAACAGATCGGCAAGGCTGATCTCCTTGCCGGTCAGATAGTTCGCCTCAGTGACGGCATCATCGGCAACCTTGAGTTGGTTGACAACCTCATCAGCGGCTCGGCGGATAACCGATTCGTCTACTTCAGTGACACCAAAGCGGGGCAACACAATCTCGCGTATCATGGTCTGATAATAGTAATCATTGATCGCACTGATCCAGCGGTGCATCAGCATCTCTTCATAGTCTCTTTCCGGTACGAAATTGGGGCCGGCAACACGCCTGTTGAGATGCAGACAGATGGCGCTGGTTTCATACATCAGCAAATCACCGTAGCGACAAGCCGGCACACGCGCAAAGGGGTGCAGCGCAAGGTGCTCCGGTGACTCAAACTCCACAGGCTGCAGCTCATAGGGTGCGGATTTTTCCACACACAACATACGGGTCGTGCGGACATAGGTGCTTTCAGGTGGGCCGTAGATGATGATGTCGGTCATGGCAGGGCCTCCCTCGAGGATTTCCATAATGTGGTAGAAAAAACTCATTCAGACTTCATCTTTCAGATCGTGTTGTTGGCCACGATCAACTAAAACATAACAGCATTCTCTCACTACCGCAGCAAACTGTCAGGCTAACTCCCTCTCCCTCTGGGAGAGGGTTGGGGTGAGGGAATTTCAATCAAAACCAAAGCTATCTCCTCCAACACACTATCAGGCCCACCCAATATTTCATGGTTCAACCGTGTATCTCATAGCCTCCAGCTTGGCGGTTCGTTGAGCGTCATTATGATTGCTGATCTCCATGATGCCCACCATCGGCATCAATAATCAGCTTGGCTTCTAGGCATACAAAATCAACAACGTAGGGCTCTATCATCACCTGGCGACGAAATTTGTGGTCATTCAATCGACGCCCTCGTAAGTATCCATAATGCAGATTCCGCTTTGCTGGATTGGCGGCGTAGTGCACGGGCGCGTGAGAGTAATTTGATCCCCTCACCCTGTCCCTCTCCCAGTGGGAGAGGGGACCCTTGGTTTTAGACTTGTCCATGTCAGCAATTTCATTAACTTTAAGCAGTCATACAAAAACTTAATTCTCAAGAGAGTACAACACATGCGTTCCTGACAGTGACAATCAAATTAGTGTTAACAGGCCCTCGCGTTTCCATAATGTGATTGAAAAACTCACTCAGACTTCATCTTTCAGATCATGTTGTTGGCCACGATCAACTAAAGCATAACAGCATTCTCCCGCTGCTGCGGTAAATCATCAACTTTGTACGAATTGCGACACGCAAAGAACTTTGGGCTCGATTTATTACAGAGAAAAGAGAAATTCTTTAGGAGAAACGAACCCACTGAATGCCGGTCAATTAGTAGAAGATGAAGAGGATACCTGCCCGAGTGCTCTTTCTGCCCCTGCTTGCCGGGATGTGGCTTAGTGTGTCTTCCCCGGCGGCAACGCTCAATAACAATTCCCTGGAAGCGATGGATATCCGTATCCATTTTCAGACCCGTATTTTGGGACTATTCAAAACCAGAGGCAGTTTTACTGAATACACCCATGATTTCAGACTGAATCCCTGCGACTGGTCCGACTCATCACTGGACATCTCCATTCGGACTCACAGCCTCAATCTTGATATGGCCGGTTGGGAAAAACGCATGAAGGGAGAGGATTTTTTTAATGTAGACCACTATCCCATTATCCGTTACCAAAGCTCCCACATCGAACCGTTGGAAGAGAACCTGATCAGGATCCACGGCACCCTCACCGTCCTCGGCATCACCCGACCGGTGCAGCTAAATCTCACTTTAATAGAATCTAACCAATCCCCGCACGATCAACAAATAGTCACAGAATTCCACGCATCGACCAAACTCAAGCGTTCTGATTTCGGCATGACCTACGCCATCCCTTTTGTGAGTGACGGCGTTAAAGTAACGCTGAAAGCCAAGGCGTACTCTCCAGAGAAGAATTCATCTACCCACTAATAGTAGTAGAATTGAAATTGACAGAGTGGTAACTCCAGGGCGGGAGTGATTCGGATATCTAATCCAGGCAGCCCGCCATGGAGCAACCTGATAAGGGACATCAACACACAAGGCGAAAACAGTGAACCGCGCCATTAGAAACTTGCTAGTAGTCACCCTGCTTGCCGCAACTACTGCCAGCGGCATCTGGTATTACAACCGTCCAAAACCTGTCTTTGTGATGGTAAAGCAGGCAGAAAAGGGGCTGGTGGAAGAGACTGTGGCCAATACCCGGGCTGGTACCGTTAAGGCTTGCCGGCGGGCCAAACTCTCACCCGGCATCGGAGGCCAGATAGCGATTCTGGACATTCGGGAAGGAGATCAGGTCAAAAGCGGCGCACTGCTGCTGGAGCTCTGGAACAAGGATCTGATGGCGCAGATTGAACTGGATGCTGCTCAGGCCAAAGCAGCGAGTGCCAGTGCCCGGGCAGCCTGTCTTCAGGCTGAAGTTGCCAAACGTGAGGCCGATCGCAGGGTACGTTTGAGAAAAACCGGAGCAGTATCCGAGGATGCTGTTGATAAAGCAGTCACTGATGCCAAGGCACGCAGGGCAGACTGTGAATCTGCCAATGCCAAAGCACTGGTTTCGAATGCCCAGATAGCCGTGGCGCGAAGCAAAGTGGAAAAGACCCAATTGATCGCCCCGTTCGACGGCGTTGTGGCGGAGATCAATGGCGAACTGAATGAATATGTCACCCCCTCACCGCCCGGCATTCCGACACCACCTGCTGTGGACCTCATCGACAACTCTTGCTTTTATGTTGCCGCGCCTATTGATGAGGTGGATGCCCCCAAAGTCAAAATCGGTCAGACTGCCCGTGTCACCCTGGACGCCTTCAATGACCACCGTTTCCCTGGAACCGTGAGACGCATTGCCGCCTATGTACTCGACCGGGAGAAGCAGGCCAGAACGGTGGAGGTGGAGGTGGAGTTCAGCCGTAAAGATGATATCCAACAGCTGCTGGCAGGCTACTCTGCCGATGTGGAGATCATCCTGGACGCCCGGAAGGAGGCCCTGCGCATTCCAACAGAAGCGGTACTGGATGAGAGCCGGGTACTGGTATTTCTTCCCGATGACGGGTTGCTGGAGGAACGCACCGTTACCACAGGCATGTCGAACTGGGACCACACAGAGGTACTCTCCGGAATCGAGGATGGAGAACTGGTTGTCACCTCCGTGGATAAAGATGGCGTGGAAAACGGCGCCCTCGCCCAGCGTAGCGAAGAAGAACAAAAATGATTCAGCTGCAAGGCGTCAATAGAGAGTTCCCGGTTGGCGAT
>JAKSCN010000524.1 GCA_022360595.1 Chromatiales bacterium | reverse complement strand
CCTGGCCTTGTTCCACCCGGTCGCCACTTTCAACGTGAATGGTGGCCACATAGCCGGCTACCTGGGTGCCGATACTGACTTGGTGGTTAGGGTAGAGGATGCCGTTCAAAGTCAGCTCCGGGTTGAGGTCTTCAGTGCTGACCTGACTGGTTTCCACCAGAGTAGCCTGTTCGGTTTCTGCCGCGTTAAGAGCGAACGACAGACTGATAAGGGCCAGCAGAGTTGCGGCCTGATAAAAGTCGCGGCGGATAAATACGGGTAACAATATGGATTTGTGCATTGTGCTGAAAAAGTCAGTAGGGCTTATCGGGCAACATTCTCGGGAGTACCGATCCTCTCTCGTAACGCTCATGCTGGATGACAGCACCGATGTGGATCAGCGTGACCGTCAGCATCAGGTAGGCGAGCCAGCGATGCAGTGTCTCTGTGACGGTCTCAAGAGAGATGCCAGCCAGGGTTTCCAGGGTGGGGAAAAGTTTCGGCATCGCCAGTCCGAACCAGCGCACACCATGGCCGCCGAAATCGGTTTCGGCCCAGCCGATGGCGATCACCAGCAGAGGCAGGATATAGAGAGAAAAATGCCCCAGGCCGGCGGCCTTCCGCTGCCAGCGGGGATGCTGGGGCAGGGGGCCAGGCAGATTGGAAATCAATCGCAGCAGCAGGCGGATCAACAACAGAAAAAGCAGGCTGACACCGCTCGATATATGCAGGGAGAAGAGAAGACCCTCCAGTATCGAATCTTCGGTGACAAGATGGCTCATCAGGTAGCCGCTGCTCCACATCAGAAAGAAGCCGAAGGCCATCAACCAGTGCAGCCAGCGTATGGGCAAGGGGTAGGATTTGGGTTTCATGGTGCTCCATCCGGTTGTCTAGTTGGCAAACTAGCAAGGGCACTGTGAAGCAGATGTGAACCGGCGGTTGAACTTGCATGAGTTAGACTTACGTATACGAATTGAGGAGGTTGTAGGCATATGCGGGTTCGAGTGCTGTTGGTTGAAGACAATGCCCAGCTAGCGGAGTCGCTGGATGACTTTCTGTCAGAGCAGGGCTTTGAACTTGATTTCGCCTATAACGGCCAGTGGGCGCTGAAGCTAGCGAAGGATAACGACTATGATGTGATCGTCATGGACGTCATGATGCCGGTGATGGATGGCTTGGCAGCCTGTCGGGCGTTGCGCAGCGAGCATTTTGATAATACCCCTCTGATTTTCCTGACTGCCCGCGATACACTGGCGGATAAGCTGGAGGGCTATGATGCCGGATGTGACGATTACCTGGTGAAACCCTTTTCGCCGGAGGAGTTGGTATGCCGGGTTAATGCATTACTCAAGCGCAGTGGCCAGCCGCTGGAGTCTATCCAGGCGCTTGGGGAGCTGGAGATCAACCATAGCCTGCAGCAGGTTTTTCGTCAGGGGCGACAAATACCCCTGCACGGGATCCAGTATGAATTACTGCAGCAATTGGTGAAGGCTGCTCCCGAGGCGGTTTCTCGCTCTGTGCTGGAGCAGGCACTGTGGCCGGATGAGATGCCGGACAGTGATCCACTGCGTACCCATATCTATCGCCTGCGCCAGGCGTTGGACAAGCCGTTCGATAGAGCACTGATCGAAACCGTTCATGGCAGAGGTTACCGACTTGCAATTCCTCACTGATTCCTTTCGTGCTCGTATTCTACTGACCCTGATATTGTTCACGGTAGCTATTTCGCTCTTTTATACTTCACTGGTGTCGACGCTGATCTATGAAGTGGAAGACCGGGTTCTTAAGCAGCATCTGGAAAATGAAATGGTCCGGTTTCTCACTCAGGCTGAGCAAACAGGTAAGAACACACCCTTGCCCTCGACCAGTTATTTGCAGGGTTTTTGGCAGGATGACCCTGCATTGCCGGAAACAATCAAGAACTATCCACTCGGTTATCATGAGGTGATGGATAAACTCTATCATGAAGAGCATGTTCTGGTCAGCGAGATGTCTGGTCTCAAT
>JAKSCN010000467.1 GCA_022360595.1 Chromatiales bacterium | reverse complement strand
GAGGCCGAGAGCCGCCAATCGGCTGTCTAGCCAACCTAGTTCCTGGTGCCTGTATGAGCCCTTAAAAGTGGATGTTCCATACAGGCATTTATCGTAATAAGACCGATGAAAATGGCTATGGGTGACTTACAGCTGTTAACCAAAATTCAGGCGCTAACCCAAACGATGTTGACTGAAGCGCAAGAGAGTCAATGGGAGCGTGTAGTAGAGATACAGCAGGATCGACTACAACTGATCGAAAAGTGCTTTCCTCTGGATGAGTCGATTGATGTGGCTGAGGCTAAAACTCAACTCCAGGCCATTCTGTCACTTGAACAGAGAGTCACAGCAAGTGCTCAAGCAGCCCAAAAGGAGCTTGCCGGCGCTTTGGGAAAGCTTAACCAAGGTAAGCAGATGGCTAAAGCTTATCAGGATGTCTCAAACGGTTAAGACCAGCTCCAGCACAAATTTACTGCCAAAATAGGCCAGCATCAGCACAACAAACCCCACCAGTGTCCAGGTCAGCGCCTTCTGGCCGCGCCAACCGTAGCGAAAACGTCCCCACAGCAGCGTGCCGAATACTACCCAGGCAGTCAGGGAGAGTATCGTTTTATGCACCAAGTGCTGGGCGAACATATGCTCCAGGAACAGAAAGCCGCTGATCAATGCGATAGTCAGCAGGGCAAAGCCCAGGCCGATCATCTCAAACAGCAACTGCTCCATGGTCTGCAGTGGCGGCAGTGCACGAATAAAGCCTCCGGGATGGCGGTTGCGCAGGTGGTGATCCTGAATAGCCAGTAGAACCGCCTGTACGCTTGCCAGGGTCAGCAAGCTGTAGGCAAGCATTGAGATCAATACATGGATGCGCAACATCCAAGGCGTATCTATGGCCAGGAAATGAGCGGATGGGTACTGGGTCTGCAGCACAATACTGGCTATCGCCAGCGGGAAGAGTGGAATGCCCAGATTCTCAACCGGTTTGGAGAGGGATGAGAGCATCAGCAGTACAAGAATGATCCAGGAGATGGACGACGCCGCACTGAAAAAGCCCAGATTAACACCATCGCCAGTGAACATGGTCAGATAGAGATAGATCGAGTGAAACACAACGCCCGACATCCCCAAAACAATCCCAATGGCGCGGGGCGGCACATGCTCACGCTGGCGCCGAAACAGGCGAAAAGCGATATAGAGTGTGCTGGAGAGGTAGCTGGCTACAGTGGCGAGTGCAAAAACTGAACTGTCCATTTTAAATAGTGTTGCATAATAAGTAAGGGGATAATCGCATATCTCGGGTATCACTGAAAAGTGGCAGAGCATGGTTTAGGATGAATAGCTGACATTTAGCCGTGACTTACCTATATAATGTGTCCTTTGCGCTAATCCAGGTAACGATTCTATGTTTGACAATCTTTCAGAGCGACTCGGTGGTGTTCTCAACAAGCTCCGTGGCCAGGGGCGTCTGACTGAAGAGAACATTAAAGACACAATGCGCGAAGTACGCATGGCGCTGCTGGAAGCGGATGTCGCCTTGCCGGTGGTGCGCGCCTTTGTCGACCGAGTCAAAGAGCAGGCGCTGGGTGAGGAGGTGATGAAGAGCCTCACACCGGGGCAGGTGTTGATCAAGATCGTTAACGATGAGCTGGTCAAGGTGATGGGTGAGGCCAACGAATCCCTCGATCTGGCCGCTCAGCCGCCCGCGGTGGTGCTCATGGCGGGCCTGCAGGGTTCCGGTAAGACCACCAGTGTTGCCAAGCTGTCGCGCTGGCTGAAGGAGACCCAGCGGAAATCGGTGATGGTGGTGAGCTGTGACGTCTATCGCCCGGCGGCGATCGATCAGCTCGAAACCCTGGCTAAGGATGTTGATGCTGAATTCTTCCCCAGCCGTGGTGATCAGCGCCCTCTGGATATCGCCAAGGCTGCCCTGGCAGAGGCTAAGAAACAGTTCAAAGATGTCCTGATTATCGATACCGCCGGTCGTCTGCATGTCGATAACGAGATGATGGACGAGATCAAGGCCCTGCACGCTGGGGTCAATCCGGTCGAAACGCTGTTTGTCGTGGATAGCATGACCGGTCAGGATGCGGCCAATACGGCCAAGGCTTTCGATGAGGCCCTGCCGCTGACAGGTGTCATTCTCACCAAAACGGATGGTGATGCCCGGGGCGGTGCCGCGCTCTCCATTCGCCAGATTACCGGTAAGCCGATCAAATTCCTCGGGGTAGGTGAAAAGACCACGGCGCTGGAGCCGTTCCACCCGGAGCGTATGGCTTCCCGTATCCTGGGGATGGGGGATGTGCTGTCGCTGGTCGAGGAGGTGCAGCGCAAGGTTGACCACACCAAAGCCGAAAAGCTGGCCAAAAAAATCACCAAGGGCAAGGGCTTTGATCTGGAAGATTTCAAAGAACAGATGGAGCAGATGGCCAACATGGGCGGCCTTGCTTCTCTGATGGATAAGCTGCCGGGAATGAATGAGGTACCTGATCATGTGAAGAGTCAGGTGAATGATAAAGAGGTGGTGAAAACCATCGCCATTATCAACTCCATGACCCCGAAAGAGCGACAGTTTCCCGCCATCATCAAGGGTTCCCGAAAACGCCGCATTGCGGCGGGCTCCGGTACTCAGGTGCAGGATATTAATAAACTGCTGAAACAGTTTGCCCAGATGCAGAAGATGATGAAAAAGATGAAAGGTGGCGGCATGGCCAAGATGATGAAGGGGTTGAAGGGACGCATGGGGCCTGGTGGCATGGGTGGCCCAGGCGGTATGGGGCCCGGCGGTGGAATGCCGCCAGGTGGCTTTCCTTTCTAAATATATCCCCTAGGGCCTGTTAATAGGCCCTAAAAACTACATTTTGTGATTTTCGGCCTTGGAAACCACAAATTTATCCAAATTAAGGCTTCACTTTTTTGTCAAATTGCGTACAATTCCGCGTTTACCTCCGGCCGGTTGGTAGACTGGCAGGTGCGCGGACAAGATTAACTCAAGGTTAGAACATGGTAACTATTCGTCTTGCACGGACGGGCGCTAAAAAGCGGCCGTTCTATCATATCGTTGTAGCAGATAGCCGTAGAGCGCGTGATGGTCGCTATATAGAACGTATTGGTTTCTTCAACCCTATCGCAAAGGGTGGTGAAGAGCGTCTGCGTTTGGATGGTGAGCGTGTGCAGCACTGGATTTCCAATGGTGCCCAAGCCTCTGATCGTGTCAATCAGCTAATTAAAGAAGCCGGTAAAGCGGCTGCTTAATTGTTAGCTGATTTGCCCCGATAAATCCCCGTAGCTATGGCGGATCAACGAGGCAAACAGGCAGATAGACCCGCTAGCGGAAGCCAGTGGGTGACCCTGGGCCGGATTTCCGGCCTGTTTGGGGTACGGGGCTGGGTAAAGGTTTACTCCGATACCGCGCCTCGAAAGAATATTCTGGATTACCCGGTCTGGTATCTCAGACAGAAGGGTGATCCAAAGGCGTATAAGCTTCGCACCGGTAAGGTGCACGGTAAGGGGTTAGTCGCCTTACTGGAGGGAGTCGAAGACCGGGATCAGGCGGCTCAGCTACTGCAGGCTGATATCGTTGTTCCCCGGGAGCAGCTCCCGAAAGCGGATGCCGATGAGTTTTACTGGGCTGACCTCGAGGGATTGGCTGTCAAAACTGTCGAAGGCGTAGATCTGGGCAGGGTAGATCACCTGTTTGAGACCGGCGCCAACGATGTGATGGTGGTGAAGGGCGATAAGCAGCGACTTATCCCGTTTATTCAGGATGTAGTGATCACGGTTGATCTCGCTGAGAAGCTGATCGCTGTAGACTGGGACCCGGATTTCTGAGGACTGAAATGCGATTTGACGTCATCACCCTGTTTCCGGAGATGTTCCGGGCGATGCTGGGCGAGGGCGTAACCGGTAAAGCTTTTGATAAAGGGTTGGCGGAGCTGCAGCTCTGGAATCCGCGGGATTATACCCAGGATGTACACCGCACGGTCGATGATCGACCTTACGGCGGTGGTCCGGGAATGGTGATGAAGATCGAGCCGTTAAAGGCGGCGATCGAAGAGGCTAAAAGCCAGTCACTGCACGCAAAAGTGATCTATCTGAGTCCCCAGGGGAAGCGGTTTGATCAGGCGGCAGCCCAGCAGATAGCCCGGCAGGATAGTGTGATTCTGATTGCCGGCCGCTACGAAGGGGTTGATGAGCGCATTATCAGTCGCTACGTCGATGAAGAGTGGTCGATTGGCGATTATGTGTTGAGTGGCGGTGAGCTACCGGCCCTGGTGCTGATGGATAGTGTTATCCGGCTGATACCGGGTGTGCTGGGTGCGGCAGATTCTGCCGAGCAGGACTCTTTTAGCGATGGCCTGCTGGATTGCCCGCACTATACGCGGCCAGAGGTGTTTGATGATGAGTCGGTGCCGAAGGTGCTGCTGAGCGGTAACCATGAAGAGATTAGGCGTTGGCGACTACAACAGTCGCTGGGCCGAACCTGGCTGAGGCGCCCGGATCTGTTGCAGGATCGGGAGCTCTCGGACGAAGAACAGATTTTGTTAGATGAATTTATCCGGGCGCAATCAAGCGCCGGTTGAGAGAACAGGAGTAAGCGACCATGAGCAATATAATCCAGGAACTTGAAGCAGAACAGATGGGGCGCGAAGTGCCCGAATTCGGTCCAGGCGATACCGTCGCTGTTCAGGTGAAGGTTGTCGAAGGTTCGCGCGAGCGTCTGCAGACTTTCGAAGGTGTGGTTATTGGTAAGCGTAATCGTGGTCTGAACTCTGCATTCACCGTTCGCAAGATTTCTCACGGTGAAGGCGTTGAGCGTGTATTCCAAACCTACAGCCCGTCTGTTGCCAGCATCGAAGTGAAACGTCGTGGTGACGTACGTCGCGCCAAGTTGTACTACCTGCGTGGCCGTACCGGTAAGGCGGCTCGAATCAAGGAAAAGATCTAAGCCTAAGACGCTTAAGTCAATCCTGTTTGCAGACACCCCGCTTATGCGGGGTGTCTGTTTTTGTGGCTGTGTAAATTGATGCTGCCGCGTCTGCACTATTGATCGTCAGGCTTGTAGTCTGAGATTAAGATAATTTTCAGCAATTCAATGGGTGTCTGGTTGTGGATCTCGGCAAGCGGTTTTAATTTATCCTCTGCTGATCCCTCGATGCCGGCCGCTTTTAAGCGTTCCAGCGCAAGCGACAGATCGACTCCGCTCTGCTCTGCAATGCCCTTTATGGTTTTCTTACCAATACCGCTTCCCCCATGCTGAGTCTCTACATCCAGAGGTGTTAACGTTTCGCTCTGCTGCGGTTGAGCGGAGGTCTTCAGATGCTGGATCAGTTGCCAAATCTCTTTTGGCGTTTTGTTGTTTGCGGTAGCGATCTGCTTGATCGTATCTTTAGCGCCGTTAAAGGTAATGCTATTTTGCTGCAGAGCGGTTTCTGCTCTTTTTAGATCCAACCCAGTCCTTCGTGCGAGTGCGGCCAGAGAGACCTCTTCGGCATGCCCAAAGGGTGGTTCCAGGGCGGGGCTGGTTATCCAGCTATCTTTGATATAGCCATTGAGATCGAAAACCCAACTGACTGGCGGCAGCCGGAGTATGGAGGCACTGATGATCACAAAAGTCAGTAGCAGTGATGTGACCAGCTCCCGTTTGATCTTGATGTGGCCGGATACTTTCTCGGACAGGTATTTTTTGAACGGCTTCCAGTTGTAGTAGAGGTGCCAAATACCGGTGCCAATAAAAAGCCCGCCAAAAATCATATGCAGTTCACCCCATTGGGTCTTGTCCAGGGCGAACAGGTTCCAGTTGATCCAGTAGGCTATGCGTCCTTGTGGGACAATGTAGAGGATGATCCCCGTTACGGTTAGGATGATGAAGGACCAGGTGACAAGAAAGGCGATGAATGAGCGCATCGATTGTCTGTTCTTGATCATGTTGTCACGACTCGTATCAGTTTGTGTGCAAAAATACTCTACATCTAAATAGGGGTGAAACATATGATGTAGGTAAACCCTATTGTGAACTTGTATCCGGAGGATTAAGTAGTTGGCATCGACATTTTATTGGCATGACTATGAGACTTGGGGAGCAAATCCCCGCACTGATCGGGCCGCTCAGTTCGCCGGTATTCGCACCGATCTCGATTTCAATATTGTTGGCCAGCCGCTGAATATCTATTGTCGGCCCAGTGATGATATTCTGCCCCATCCTGAAGCTTGTCTTATCACCGGTATTACGCCTCAGCACGCCCTTCGTGAAGGGGTAGTGGAGGCGGAGTTCTTCACCGTTATCAATGAAGAGCTGGGACGCCCGGGCACCTGTGGCGTGGGCTATAACAGTCTCCGCTTCGATGATGAGTTCACCCGCTACGGCTTCTACCGTAACTTTATCGATCCTTATGCCCGGGAGTGGCAGAACGGAAACTCCCGCTGGGATGTGATCGACATGGTGCGCCTGACCCGCGCTCTGCGCCCTGAAGGCATTGAGTGGCCGGTCAACGAAGAGGGGGTGACCAGTTTTCGATTAGAGCTGCTCACCGAGGCCAATGGTATCTCCCATGAGGCGGCTCACGATGCCCTGTCAGATGTCTATGCCACCATCGCGATGGCGAAACTGGTGAAGGAGAAGCAGCCACGGCTGTTCGACTACGCCTTCCAGCTACGGGATAAGCGCAAAGTATCGGGGCTGATCGATCCGCAAAAGATGGAGCCGGTGTTGCATGTCTCCTCCATGTTTCCGGCTCAGCTAGGCTGCATCTCCATGGTGGTGCCTTTGACCTGGCATCCCGCCAACAGCAACGGGATTATTGTGTACGACCTGCGCCATGATCCGACTCCCTTGATTGAGCTGGATGAGGCAGAGATCCATAAGCGGATGTTTACACCCACCAGTGAGCTACCGGAAGGTGTCGAGCGGATACCCCTGAAGACGGTGCATATCAATAAATCCCCGGTTATAGCACCGTTGAACACCTTGACCGATGAGATGGCCGAGCAGTGGCAGCTAAATATTGAACAGGGGCG
>JAKSCN010000379.1 GCA_022360595.1 Chromatiales bacterium | reverse complement strand
TCGGCCGCTACGCGATACCGATGCGGTACGCCAACGCCACGGCGCTGTAGCACAGATATTGGAGCAGCAGTATCACCCGGAGCTGCAGAGTGTGCTGCAGGGCGTGGGGGATATCGAACGTATCCTGGCCCGCATTGCCCTCAAATCAGCTCGGCCACGCGATCTCGCCACCCTGCGTGATTCACTGGCACTGTTACCACAGCTCCAAGCACTATTGGCGCCACTGGATGCGCCGTTGCTGAGCGACATTGCCGGGCAGATCGGCACCCACCCTGCCGTGGTCGAGCTGCTGCAATCAGCCATTATCGAAAATCCGCCGATGCTGATCCGCGACGGCGGAGTATTGGCTGAAGGCTACGACGCCGAGCTGGATGAGCTGCGCAATCTCTCGCAGAACGCCGATCAGTTTCTGCTCGATCTGGAGCAGCGTGAGCGTGAGCGTACCGGCATCGCCAATCTCAAAGTGAGCTATAACCGGGTACACGGTTACTACATCGAGATCATTCGTTCTCAGTCCGATGCCGCACCGACGGATTATATTCGCCGCCAAACCCTGAAGGGGGCCGAGCGTTTTATCACGCCTGAGCTGAAGAAGTTTGAAGACCAGGTGCTCTCGGCCAAAGAGCGTTCACTCAGCCGTGAAAAGGCCCTTTACGATCAACTGCTTGATAAACTGCAATCTGATCTGGTGACGCTGCAGGACTGCGCCGAAGGGCTGGCAAGCATCGATGTGATCAACAACTTCGCCGAACGTGCGGAACGGCTGCAGCTCAATCAGCCCACGCTAACCGACGAGGCGGAGATCACTATCGAGAACGGTCGCCATCCGGTCGTTGAACAGGTGAGCAGCGAGCCCTTTGTCGCCAACAACTCAATACTCAACGAGCAACAGCGCATTTTGATTATCACCGGCCCGAATATGGGCGGTAAATCGACCTACATGCGCCAGACCGCGCTGATTGTGCTGCTCGCCTACGCGGGCTGTTTCATCCCGGCCGAGGCAGCCAGGTTGGGACCGATAGACGGCATCTTCACCCGCATCGGTGCTTCGGATGATCTGGCCGGTGGCCGCTCGACCTTTATGGTGGAGATGGAGGAGACCGCCAACATCCTGCATAATGCCACGGCCCAGAGTTTGGTGCTGATGGATGAGATCGGCCGCGGCACCAGCACCTTCGACGGTCTCTCGCTGGCCTGGGCCTGTGCAGTGGAGCTGGCAACCCGTATCCACGCCTTTACCCTGTTCGCTACCCACTACTTTGAGCTGACCACACTGCCGGAGGAGTATCCGGGTGTCGCCAATGTCCACCTCACTGCGGTGGAGCACGGCGACTCCATTGTCTTTCTGCATGCGGTTCGGGAGGGGCCGGCCAATCAGAGTTATGGCCTGCAGGTGGCAGCGTTGGCCGGGGTGCCAAAGTCGGTAATCAAGCGTGCTCGGGTGAGACTCGGTGAGCTGGAACAGTCGGCCCAGCGCCACGCGGATCAGCAGGTCAATCAGCTATCCCTGTTTGCGCCGGAAGCGCCGGTTGAGCCGGCTTGTGAAGCGTCAGAGGCGCTGTTGGAGCTGGAGAGCATCAACCCCGATGAACTCAGTCCGAGAGAGGCGCTCGACGCCCTCTATCGGCTGAAAGATCTGGCAGAGGCGTAAAGTAAAATAGCGCGCCGCTATCAACCGGCGCCGAAAGAGATCTCCATCAGGTTATCGCCAACCTCAACCACATCGCCTTCGCTAAGCTGTACACCAGCCTTGGAGTCGACGCTCTTGTTGTTGATTTTGGGATAGGCATCGCCGCCAATGTGGAGAAGATAGAAGCCTTGTGGGCGCCGGGCAATGGCCGCTACCTGACCGCCAGGACGGCCGATGGTGTAGAGTGAGCGTTCGATCTTCTCCGCTTTGCCTTCATTGGGACCTTTGAAAAAGCGCACCATCGCGGTCTTTGGCGTCACCACTCGTGGCGAACGGTTGGTCGACTGCACCACCTCGGGTTGGAGCACCACCGTTTTATCCAGATCATCTTCTTCTTCAACCCCTTCCATGTCCGAGTTCTGGTAGCGCAGAGAGAAACTGCCCATCTGGATGGTGTCGCCATGCTTGAGGATATGCTTGGTAATGGTGTGGCTGTTGAGCATCGTGCCATTGGTACTCTTCAAATCCTCAACGAAGTAATTGTTGAAGATCTTCAATAGCTGACCGTGATGACGACTGACGGAGGGGTCATTCAGTGAGATATCCAATTCAGGGTCCCTTCCAATGGTCACCTTCTGGAGTGTTAGGGGAAACTCCCTAATCACCTCATCACCTTTGAATATGACGAGCTTTTCCATTCTATCCTCTCTTAGCTACACCGGCTTTTTTTGCTTGGCGCACGACACACCGTTTCACTTAATCATTATTCACAACTGAGACGACAATAACCGAGATGTTGTCACGTCCTCCTTGCTCTAGAGCAAGTTTGAGTAACGTGTCGGCCATTTCCGCAATTGTCAGCGTATCGTTACCTAGCACTCTGGCAATCTCTGCCTCGATAACCATGTCTGACAAACCGTCCGAACAGAGCAGATAGCGATCCCCGGCCCGCAGAAGCTGTTCCCGAATATCCACCTGAACCTGTTCTTCAATCCCAACACCACGTATCAGAATGTTCTTTTTTACACCAGCCTGCTCGGCCTCTTCAACGGTATTGAACATCCCTTGATTGATCAGCTCCTGGATCATCGAGTGATCCTGAGTGAGCTGCTCCAGTCGCCCATCACGATACTGGTAGATACGTGAATCGCCCACATGGGCGAAACAGGCGCTTTCAGCGCCAAAACTGGCCATCACTACCGTAGTAGCCATGCCTTGGTACTCATCAGCACTCTCCATCATGGTCAGGATAGCGCTGTTGGCCCGCTCAACAGCGGTTACCATCGCTTCTACATCGGGTAGTTCACGACTCAGTAGATAGGATGAGATCTGCTCCACCGCAAGCTGGCTGGCCACCTCACCGGCGTTGTAGCCACCCATTCCATCAGCTAACACAACCAAACCACGTTCGGGAATAGTTGCGATGCTGTCCTCATTAATGGGCCGGATCAATCCTTTGTCAGTTCTAGCCTCAACCTGGATGGTCATCATGCAATCAACAGTCTCTTTTATCAGGGAGGGTATCTGTTTCTTTTTATCTGATACAGAGTATCGCCCAACCCTCTCCATACTTGAATCATCATGCAGTTTAGCGGCAGAAACTGCAAACAAACGCACATTTTATTGATTGGAAAAGGTGTCTACCTCTAGAGGGATAGAAATAGGTGAAGGGGTTAACAGTGGAAATGAGAACAGGCCAGACATCGGCAGTCTGGCCAGAATGGAAAAGCCCGGCGCTCAGTCGCGAAAGTTGGTGAACTGCAGTGGCAGACCATAATCCCCATCACGCAACAGCCCCATTACTTCTTGAAGATCATCGCGTTTTTTACCGGTAACACGGATCTGCTCACCCTGAATCTGAGCCTGCACCTTGATCTTCGACGCTTTAATTGCCTTCACCATCTTCTTGGCCAGGTCGGTCTCAATCCCCTGTTTGATCAGCACCGATTGGCGCGCGGCATTCAGACTGGTCTCCGGCTCTTTGATATCCATACAGGCGACATCGATCTTACGCTTGGCCAGCTTCTGGCGCAGGATATCGAGCATCTGAGTGAGCTGGAACTCCTGCTCGGCACGCAGGGTAATATCGGCATCACTCTGCTCGAACTGTGCATCGACTCCCTTAAAATCGAAACGGGTGCCAATTTCACGGTTGGCCTGGTCAACGGCATTGCGTACTTCCTGGATATCCACTTCGGATACAACATCAAACGATGGCATAGACTCTTCTCACTCTGTCGAAAAATTGATGGCCGAAGATTACCACAACATTACTGATAAAAACTCACTGCAGGATAGATAGAACTTCGCAGGTGACGGCCTGTTTACACTAATTTGATCACTCAGCCGCGTGGATGGTGCTGGGCATGCAGTGACTTCAGTCGTTCGCGGGCCACATGGGTGTAGATCTGAGTAGTGGAGAGGTCGCTGTGCCCCAGCAGCATCTGCACAACACGCAGGTCCGCACCGTGGTTGAGCAGATGGGTGGCAAAGGCGTGACGCAGGGTGTGAGGTGAAAGGTGTTTGGTGATCCCTGCCGTCTGAGCATGTTTTTTAATTCGGTACCAAAACGCCTGGCGGGTCATTCCCCCACCGCGCCGGGTGGGAAAGATTTCAGCACAGAGCTGCTCCCCAAGGATATCGGGGCGCGCCTCCAGCATAAAGCGCTCCAGCCAGGAGAGCGCCTCTTCACCCAGTGGCACCAGACGCTCCTTGCCGCCCTTACCGATCACTCGCACAACACCTTGGTTAAGGCTCACTTGCTCCAGCCGCAGTCCCACCAATTCGGAGACACGCAGCCCGGTGGCATACAGCAGCTCCAGCATGGCGCGATCCCGATACCCCTCAGGGTCATTGATATCGGGCGCATGCAGGAGTCCTTCCACTTCAGCCTCGGTCAACGACTTGGGCAGTGGCCGCCCCAATTTGGGCGCCTCGATCCGGGCGCTGGGGTCCACCTTCAGCCAGTTTTCACGTAGTGCATACTGGTAGAACTGACGCAGGCAAGAGAGCACACGCGCCGCCGAACGCGGGTTCTTACCCTGTTGGGAGAGGTGGGCCAGATAGGCCAGCAAATCGGTCCGCTCCGCCTTCAGGATCATCTTGCTGCGCTGCCCGGAGAGCCATTCGGCATATTTGCGCAGATCACTCTGGTAGGCCGACAATGTATTTTGGCTCAGCCCCCGCTCCATCCACAGGGCATCGGCGAACTGCTCTATTGAGGTTAGATCACTATCATTCAGCGCCACCCCGCTCACAGAACCACACCCTCATGCCGAAGCAGAGAGCGCTTCATCGCCAGCAGATCACCCTCGACCGCACCGGCATACCCCCCAATACCGCTGGCCGACACCACCCGGTGACACGGAACTATGATCGAAACCGGATTGGCACGACAAGCATTCCCCACGGCTTGGGCGCTGCTTTGCAACCGCTTGGCCAACTCACCATAGGTGCTGACCTGACCCACGGGAATCTCCCGCAGGGCCTGCCAGACCCGCTGCTGGAAAGGGGTGCCGTCCAACCGCAGCGGCAGATCAAATTGGAATTCAGGATCTGCAAAATAGCGATCTATCTGCACTTGAACCCGCTCCAGTTCCGACAGTTGTGGGGCATCCACCTGCCGGGCTGCCTGCACAGTCAAACCGCAGAGAACACCTTGCTCAAGCACCACACCGAGGGGTCCAAATGGGGTGTTGATATTGGCTGTTGGCATGGTCAGTTCCATTATGAAGAATGATTACAGTGTATCCAACCATGCCGGAGCCTGAAAGATCTCAAACGCACCAAGCCTTATTATGAATCGCAGAAACCGGCATAATGAGCCTATTGTCACCAGTAAAGAATAAAATCATTTCACTATGCGTTATCAAGGTCCCGCCCCACAGTCCGATCAACCGGCATGTACCGGTATTCTGCTGACCAATCTCGGCACCCCCGACGCTCCCACCACAACCGATGTGCGACGTTACCTGAAGGAGTTTCTCAGCGACCCCCGGGTGGTTGAATTGCCACGACTGCTCTGGTGGTTGATTCTAAACGGCGTCATTCTGCGCACCCGTCCCAAACGCTCGGCGGCAGCCTATCGGCAGGTTTGGACAGAAGCGGGGTCACCACTGATGGATATCTCCTTGAGGCAGGCGGCCAAGCTCCAGGCGCAGTTGAATCAGACTGTGGATCAGCCCTGCAAGGTGGTGTTGGCCATGCGCTATGGAAACCCCTCGATCGAAGAGGGACTCGAAGCGCTGCGCCAAGCCAACGCCCAGAAGGTCATTGCGCTGCCCCTCTACCCTCAATACTCCGCCACAACCACGGCATCCACTTTTGATGCGATCTCTGCCGTGTTCCAGCGCTGGCGCTGGCTTCCCGAGCTGAGTTTTATCAACAGCTACCACGATCACCCAGACTATATCGCTGCATTGAAGACCTCCGTGCTGCGCCACTGGGAGAACGAGCAGCAACCCGACAAGCTGCTGCTCTCCTTTCACGGCATTCCTCAAGACTATGCCGATGGGGGTGACCCCTACCCACAACAGTGTCTGGCGACCGCTCACGCACTCGCCGACGCCCTGGAGCTCACGGATAACCAGTGGCATTGCTGTTTCCAGTCACGTCTCGGGAATAAAGAGTGGATCAAACCCTATACCGATCTTACTCTGAAGCAGTGGGGCAGCGATGGGGTTGAGAGTGTACAGGTGCTCTGCCCCGGTTTCTCAGCCGACTGTTTGGAGACCATAGAGGAGATTGGCGAGGAGAACAGAGATTACTTTCTTGAGTCCGGCGGGAAGCACTACCAATATATCCCCGCCCTTAATGACGATTCTGAGCATATCGACTTGATGGTCAAGCTCATTCAACGCCGCCTGTAGCGATCACGATGACAAAAAACGGCCAGACCCTGCTACTGCTGTCGACACTGCTCATTACTCCACCCGCTTGGTGCGGCTCGGTTCTACTCCAAGACGGCAGCAAGGTAGAGATCGACAACACCACCCGCCGGGCAACCCAGGGCGGCGCCCCTTTGTGGGATGGTGTACATCAGCGGCAGGATGGTTCCGTGATGATTATTCGTGACGGCGTCGTTATCAGCGGCAGTGACTCCGCACCGCAAGCCAGCGAACGAACACCCCCCAAAGTCGATAACAGCACTCAGGCGCAAATCTCACCCTGCGTACAGCTCGCTATCCGTAGCTGTGGATTCAACGGCGCGTGTAAAGGCTCTCAAGCTTGTCTAATGGCAAAACAACTGGTCAACATGGAGTTGCAGGAGCAGGCGCAAGGATTAAACAGTGTCGGCCCCGGCACACTTGAACAATGCCACCAGGCGCTCACCAGTAACAGCTACTTTACCGCTTGCGAAAACAACTCTACTCAGCCGACACCTTGCAGCCAACTGACCGCCCATGTCTGCGGTTTCAACAATCAGTGTGCTGAGCGTGAAGCCTGCCAAGTGGCACGACAACTACTCACAATGGAGCAGAATGAGCGGGCCTATAACCGCCTTTCGGAACGGTTCACTGCAAGCGCCAAACAGTGCTTGGAGGCGATTAAACAAAAGGATTTCTTCAACCAATGCCCGGCAGCGAGCAGGTAGCAACAGACTGGGTGCAAGCTGCTGGAGCCCCTTGCGCCATTTCGCCTGGTAGCAGGCCGCAGTTCCACGCCATGGCGTAAACTGCAGCCCACTTGGCTCTCATCAGCGCTGATAGATCTCAGCGAACACCTGCTTCATTGTATTCCAAGATGCCTTATCCGCTTCGGCATTGTAGGCCAGTGGAATATCAAAACGTTTCCCCATCTCGTCGGCGGCGGGATTGGTAAAAGAGTGTTTGGCGCCGGGGTGGTTGGTAAATGTGTAGTTCACTCCGGCCTGATTCATCTCCGCCTTAAAGCTTTCAATCTCTTCCGGCTTCACAAACGGGTCTGCAGCGCCATTGAATACCAATACACGGGCTTTGACGACACCAGGTTTGGCTTTACTGTTGGTCTTCAGGCTTCCATGGAAACTGGCGACAGCATCGAGATCCATACCACGCCGGGCCATCTCCAACACGATACCGCCACCGAAGCAGTAGCCAATGGCAGAGATATCGCTCGCACTGACTGTTTGGTGCTGTTTAAGCAGATTGATCCCTGCTTGAAAACGCGCGGCAGCACTATTCATGTTTTTCTTCACTTCCGACGCGAATTTACCCGCATCCTTGGGGTGTGAAGCCCGCTTACCGTCGCCATACATGTCAACCGCCAGCGCGGTGTAACCGAGTTCCGCCAGCATATCAGCGCGTCTGCGCGCATAGTCGTTATGTCCCCACCATTCATGCACCACCAACACCCCGGGGCGCTTCTCCTTTACCGCATCATCGTAGGCCACATAGCCCTTAAACACCTTACCTCCTTGGGTGTACTCTACCTCTTTCCCAACCAGCCCCGCCTGGGCCAGGGACGATAAACAGATCAGTGTCAATCCCAACACAATACGTTTCATGGTTTCTCCTCCATCTCCGGCTTTTGTTATTCAGGCCTGTTAACAGGCCCTAGCTCATTGAGTGTAGTTTGCCTGCTCGGTTAGAAAAACGGACATAGCGTCCCGATATGTGCGAAAGCCCACAAAACGATCAATATGCCTCTCCTGTCAGGCATACTCAGATAGCCAGACCAGGCAGCCATAGTCGACCGGGACAGATGGTGAATACACGGCTGTGATCATTACTGCTATAGTGCACACTCGCTGTGTGCAGCAGTCCAGCGCTGATATTGATAGCATCAACCGCCTGGCACCCAATCAAGAGATTAACAACGGTAATCAACTACTCTTTCTCGAGTATCCGATGAAAAAATACCTAGGCCTGATTTTACTCCTCACGGTTTTCTCGGTTGGCGCTGCTCAACAGGCAGTAACCGATGAAGGCAAAATTGTAATTCTCAATAGCGATGGAACCTGGGAATACCAAAACCCAG
>JAKSCN010000140.1 GCA_022360595.1 Chromatiales bacterium | reverse complement strand
TGAGTGTAATTACTACGCCTGTCTCCGGTCCGCTGAATGGGCAGTTGGTATTGTCGGCTGATGGTGGATTTGAATATACCCCGGACAGCGGCGCCCAGAGTGACAGCTTTATCTATGAAGTGACCGATGGCACCGACACAGCACAAGCCAATGTCTTTATTACCATTACAGCCGCTCAAAACAGTGCGCCAATCGCCGGTGACGATACCTTTGAGGTGGTTGAGGGCAACAGCCTGACCATTGCCGCGCCAGGCCTGCTGCAGAATGATAGCGATGCGGACGGCGATCCACTGACTGTGTCGGTAACACCTGTGGTAGATGCCGGGAACGGTTCGCTGACACTCTTTGATGACGGCTCGTTCAACTACACGCCGAATGCGGGTGCAACGGGTGATAGCTTTGTCTATCAGATATCCGATGGTACAGCCACCACCCAGGCAACAGTCACTATCACTGTAGTACCGCAACAGCAGCAGAACAGCCCGCCAATAGCGGTTGCCGACTCATTCACTGTAGCGAGAAACAGCAGCGATCTCTTCCTGAACTTAACAGGGAACGATCTGGATGATGACGGTAACTTAAAAGACGCATCCGGCAATGTCTCTTCCGATCAAATTATTCCGGGCAGCACTACTACAACACGTCGTGGAACATTGACGGTAACGGACAACGGTGTGCTCTATACGCCCAGAACAAACTTCAGAGGGACAGATACCTTTTCATACCAGGTTGCCGATCAGCAGGGAGCCCTTTCTGACAGCGTGACGGTAACCATAACGGTTACCCGCTGAGGTGGTGGAGAATGAGAATGCGTTGGCTACTGCTCAGTGTCGTGTTACTCGCCACATCCAACGGTGTTGGCAGAGCAGCCTCTGGGCTGCTCGATGAATACTCGAGTGACGAGCTGCTGAAACTGGGTGAAAGAATTTTCAGGCAAGGAATAGGGGCCAACGGTAAACCTGTGCAGGCGCTCATCGGCAAAGATATTCCGGTAAGTGGTGACATGTTCACCTGTGTCAATTGCCATCAACGCAGTGGCATAGGGTCTGTTGAAGGATCGGTGATCGCCTGGCCCGTCAATGGCAAAGAGCTGTACGCCCCGAGGCGACGCACAGGCGCCTGGCGGGCCGGCTCAAGCAGACAGCATGAGGAGGCGATTATGCAGAGAAGGGAGCTGCCCAAGGCGTTTCAGGTCGAGCATGCCCGTCCCGCCTATACCGATGAAACACTTGCCAAGTTGTTGAGAACAGGTGTAGACCCAGCAGGCAGAAGCCTGGGG
>JAKSCN010000189.1 GCA_022360595.1 Chromatiales bacterium | reverse complement strand
TGGCGCGCAATGCCGTGGTGGCAATGGTTGGCGCGGTGAGCCGTGAGCAGGCAGAACAGTTGGCGGAGCGGGTAACGGCTCGGCTGCCGGCTGGGGAACACGCAGCCGCACTCCCTGCTGTAGATAATCTCTCTGCGGGAAATATCAAGAGGATCACTTTTCCCTCTTCGCAAAGCCATATTCTGATGGGACAGCCGGGAATGCATCGCGGTGATCCTGACTATTTTACCCTCTACGTCGCCAACCATATTTTGGGCGGCAGTGGTTTGGTCTCCACCCTGAGTGAAGAGTTGCGTGAGAAGCGAGGCCTCTGTTACAGCGTCTACTCTTATTTCTCTCCAATGCGCCGCAACGGCCCTTTCATTATGGGGATACAGACCCAGAACGCTCGGGCTGATGAGGCGTTGAAGGTGATGCGCAATACTCTAAAGCACTACATGGAAAAGGGGCCGACGGAAGAGGAGCTGACAGCGGCGAAGCAGAATATTACGGGTGGTTTTCCGCTGAATATCGCCAGCAACAGCAAGATTATAGGTTATCTGGCAATGCTTGGTTTTTATGATCTGCCCCTCGACTATCTGGATAGCTTTGTCGCCAATGTTGAAGCAGTAACCCGTGAGCAGATCATGGAAACCTTCCAGCGTCGCATCAATCCGGATCGTTTTGTGACTGTTGTGGTGGGCAATGACGAGACGAACCAGCAAGGGAGCTGAACGGAAAACTCACAGCAGTGGTGGGCGGCGTAACAGCCGCCCAGGGCATAGCAACCAGATTCGGATTATCGGCGGTGATCATCGCGGTAGAAAGCTGAGTTTTCCCGATCTACCTGGCCTAAGGCCCACATCAGATAGAACCCGTGAAACTCTGTTTAACTGGCTGCAGCCGGTTATTCAGGGTGCGCGTTGCCTCGATCTGTTTGCCGGCAGCGGCGCACTGGGTTTTGAAGCCGCCTCTCGTGGCGCCAGCCGGGTGGTTATGCTTGATCGTGCCGCTGCCGCGGTGCAGTTGCTGAAACAGAATAGTGAACTGCTCCAGTTGGGAACTATTGAAGTGATTCAGGCCAACGCCCTGCAGTGGCTGGAAGATCAACCACCTGAGCCGTTTGATGTGGTATTTCTGGATCCACCCTTTGCGGAACGGGAACTTTACGAGAGCTGTCAAAAGCTACAGACAGGAGGTTGGCTGGCAACGGGAGCACAGATTTACGTGGAAGCCGATATTAGCGACGGATTACCGCAAATACCTGCAGAGTGGCAGCAGATGAAAGAGAAGAAGGCAGGTCAAGTTGCTTTTTTTCTCTACACTATTTAAATAATTACAGAAAAATGAGCTTTGTCATTTGACATCCGCGCTCTTGGTACTATCATCCCGCCACACGTTACACAGGATTGCCACAATGCCCGTTGCCATATATCCGGGAACATTTGACCCGATTACAAATGGTCACAGTGATCTGATCACCAGAGCCGCGAAGCTGTTTGATAAAGTAATCGTTGCTATCGCCGCTAATCCGGGTAAGAGTCCTAAATTCACCCTGTCAGAGCGGGTTGAATTGGCCTCGTTGGTAATTAAGGATATCGACAATGTCGAAATCAGGGAGTTTGATACGCTGTTAGTGCACTTTGCCAGGGAGTGTAACGCCGATGTCATACTACGGGGATTGCGGGCGGTATCTGATTTTGAGTACGAATTTCAGCTCGCTGGCATGAATCGCAGGTTGGCGCCTGGAGTGGAAACCATGTTCCTGACACCAGCAGAACAGTTTTCCTATATATCCTCAAGCTTAGTGAGGGAAATTGCAGCCTTGGGTGGTGATGTGTCGGAGTTTGTCCATCCTGCCGTTGCCGCCGCATTGCAGAAGAGGCTGCGTGGTTAAATATGGGTTATGACCAGAATAAGTCAGGGGTAAAAAGACCCTTGTTGCAGGAGTTATAAGATGGCTTTGATGATTACAGACGAATGCATCAACTGTGATGTGTGTGAGCCAGAGTGTCCGAACGGCGCTATCACAATGGGTGATGAGATCTATGAAATTGATCCAGATCTGTGTACTGAGTGTGTCGGTCACTACGATACGCCACAGTGTGTAGAAGTCTGTCCGGTGGACTGTATTCCCAAAGATCCTGATCACGAAGAGTCAGAAGATGAACTGATGGCCAAGTATGAACGTTTGACCGCGGATTAATGTTCTTTCTGAACCGATCGGAAATCAGTGGTAAGAAGGCTCCGAGATGGAGCCTTTTTGCTATGCTCCTGCTTGTCGTATGCTTGGTTCAAGCTGAGCCGCTCAAACCTACACAGGCAGCAATAGCCACTGCCCACCCCATGGCCACGGCGGCGGGGCATCGTATTCTGGAGTCGGGTGGAAATGCCTTCGATGCAGCGGTGGCGGTGAGTGCCGTTCTCGCTGTGGTTGAGCCCTACAGT
>JAKSCN010000577.1 GCA_022360595.1 Chromatiales bacterium | reverse complement strand
TCTGGGTCACCTGGTCGACTTCGCCACCACTCAGCGCTACCTGTTTGTCGGCCTGGTGGTCGGCTTGTTCCTGTTCAGCATCGGCATGATCGCCGGTGGCAAGCTGAAATTTCAGGCCTTCCCGGACATTGAGGGCAATCTTATCGAAGCCCGTCTGCTGATGCCTCAGGGCACACCACTCTGGCGCACCGAGCAGATTGTCGAACAGCTCACCGGCGCGCTGGAGGCGGTCAACGAAAAGCTCAGCCCTGAGCAACCTGACGGCAAACCCCTGGTCGAAAACATTCAAGTACGCTTCAACGTCAATCAGGATGCCAGTGAGTCCGGGCCGCATCTCGCGACCATTGCCGCCGATCTGCTCAACACCGAAGAGCGCAACGGCAGTTTGGATGACATCATCAATCTCTGGCGTGAACTCAGTGGTGAGATCCCCGACGTGATCGCCCTCAACTTCAAAGAACCGACCATCGGCCCTGGCGGCATTCCTCTGGAGATTCGACTCACCGGTCCGGACCTGAACGACCTGAAGAGTGCATCCTACGAACTGCAGGAGTGGTTCAGCCGCTACCAGGGGGTATTCGATCTCTCCGACGATCTACGCCCAGGCAAACCCGAACTGCGCCTGAAACTGCGTAGCGGCGCCTTTGCTCTCGGCTTGGACGCCTCCACCATCGCCCAGCAGCTACGCGCCGCCTTCTACGGCACCACCGCCACCGAAATCCAGGTAGGGGCGGAGTCACTGGAGATCGACGTTCGCCTGGCGCCCGAGGATCAGTCCTCTCTGGAGGATATCGAGGACTTCCGCATCACCACCGCCGGCGGCGAGGCGATCCCCCTCAGCGCAGTAGCCGAAATTATTGAAGATCGCGGATTTTCGCGTATTTTACGGGTCAATGGTATCCGAACCATCACCGTTAGCGGCGACATCGACACCCGACTGGCCAATGCGGCAGAGATTATCAAGCATACTCAAAATGAGTTTATCCCCAAGCTCCAAGAGCGTTTCACGGAGATCCAGGTTGATGTCGAAGGCCAGAGCAAAGAGTCCGCAAAAACGGGCAAATCGATGCTACGCGGCTTCTCAATCGGCTTGATCGGCATCTTTATCCTGCTCAGCTTCCAGTTCCGCAGCTATATTGAGCCACTGGTCGTGATGTCGATCATCCCGCTGGCCTTCATCGGTGTGGTTTGGGGACACCTGCTGATGGGGCTGAACCTCTCGATGCCCGGGGTGATCGGTTTTGCATCCCTGGCGGGCATCGTGGTGAACGACTCGATACTGGTGGTCGAGTTTCTTAAACATCGTGTACGCGAGGGGTTGCACACCATCGAGGCGGCCAAACAGGCCAGCCGCGACCGCTTCCGGGCGGTGCTGCTCACCTCAGTCACCACCATTGCCGGCCTCACCCCCCTGTTGCTGGAGACCAGCCTGCAGGCGCAGATCCTGATTCCACTCGCCACCAGCATCATTTTCGGGCTGCTCACCACCACACTGCTGGTGCTGCTGCTGATCCCTGCACTGTTCAGCATTCTGCACGATTTTGGCTTTTCCGAAACGGCAAGGCAGCAGGAGGAGCAAGCAGATTTGGCCAATCAGGGAGGCAAACCCGAAACAGCATAAGCATTGCTGAGAAAAACCATAGAAAAAGAGAATTTGGCTAAATGGGTCAAAATAGGGTATTTTTGCCTGCTTTCCACAACCACGTGATTAAGAGATAGGAACAATGAGTAAGCCGTTCGTTGCTGTACTGATGGGTTCAGATTCCGATCTGCCTGTGCTCCAGTCCACCATTGATGTACTGAAAAGCCTGGAGATTCCACTTGAGGTGAAAATCACCTCCGCCCACCGCACCCCAGACGCCACCCACAGCTATGTGAAAGATGCCGATCAGCGCGGTTGCGCCGTCTTCATTGCTGCGGCCGGACTGGCGGCTCACCTGGCGGGCACCGTTGCCGGCCTCACCCTGAAACCGGTCATCGGTATCCCGCTGGATGCCGGCCCGCTGCAGGGTCTCGACTCACTGATGTCCACCGTGCAGATGCCTGGTGGCATCCCGGTAGCGACTGTTGCGGTCGGCAAGGCAGGCGCCAAAAACGCAGCCTACCTGGCTGCCCAGATCATGTCTCTGTCAGACAGTGAATTGGCTGCCCGCGTCAAAGCGGACCGTGAAGCCAATGCTGAAGCGGTCAAAGCAAAGGACGCCAAACTGCAGACTGAACTGACTGGCTAAACGCCGTTGGTTCACCCCTGGCAGCTTCGCGAAGCGGCCCGCCAGTTTCACGCTGGCGGGCTGATCGCCTACCCCACAGAGGCGGTCTATGGGCTCGGTTGCGACCCACTCAACGGCGACGCCGTAATGCGGCTGCTGGCTCTCAAAGGACGTCCTGTCGAGAAAGGGCTGATCCTGGTAGCTGCCAGTTTCGAGCAACTACGCCCCTTCGTCACCCCTCTCTCCGACAAACAGATGCAACCGGTATTCGATAGCTGGCCCGGACCAACAACCTGGCTTTTACCGACTGCCCCGGATCTGCCCTATTGGCTGAGTGGCAAGCACAACACCTTAGCGGTGCGTGTCACCGACCACCCATTAACGGCTGCACTCTGCCGTCAGTGTCAGTCGCCGCTGGTCTCCACCAGCGCCAATCCGGCCGGTCAGGAACCCGCCCGCAAAGCGCTAACTGTACAGCGCATGTTCAAAGATCAACTCGACTATCTTCTGACTGGCGCCACCGGGCAGCGCAGCTCTCCCAGCAGAATCATCGACGCCGCCAGCGGCCGCATACTGCGCGGATAAGCCGGCAGCCCCTGCCAGTCCACAAGCGCTACTATCTATGCTAGGCTGATTTGAATTGGCATAACCAGTTCTGCCTTACCAGGCTTGACGATGGGGTTGACGAACTGGCTAAGCGTTACCTTATTGACCCTATGGCCCACCATCATGAGTGAACAGTCTCCCAATCCAGATCTGGTGAAAACATTTCTGCTGCAACTGCAGGAGGAGATCTGCAGCGGCCTTGAAAATCTCGATACAGCACGGTTTATCCGCGACGCCTGGGACAAACCAAACGGGGGCGGCGGTATCTCCCGGGTGCTGGAGGATGGCACTGTTTTCGAGAAGGCGGGGGTAAATTTCTCCCACGTCTATGGCGACAACCTGCCCAGCAGCGCCACGGCAAGAAACCCTGATCTGGCCGGGCGCAGCTTCCAGGCGATGGGGGTGTCCCTGGTGATCCACCCGGACAATCCCTATGTCCCCACCTCCCACGCCAATGTCCGTTTCTTTATCGCTGAAGCTGAAGATGCCGCCCCCATCTGGTGGTTTGGCGGCGGCTTTGATCTAACGCCCTATTACGGTTTTCAGGAAGATGTCATTGAGTGGCACCAGTCGGCTGCTGCCCTCTGCCACCCCTTTGGTGAAGAGGTCTATCCCAAATACAAGGCTTGGTGCGACGACTACTTCCATCTACCCCATCGGCAAGAGCAGCGCGGGGTTGGCGGACTCTTCTATGACGATCTTAACGAGTGGGGCTTTGAGCGCTCTTTTGCCTTTACCCAGGCCGTGGGCAAAGGCTTCCTCAACCAGTACCTACCCATCGTTGAGCGCCGCAAAGAGATTCCATTCGGCGAACGCGAGAAGAGCTTCCAGCTCTACCGCCGCGGCCGCTACGTGGAGTTCAATCTGATTCACGACCGTGGCACTTTGTTCGGGCTGCAATCCGGTGGGCGCACCGAATCGATTCTGATGTCGCTTCCGCCCCAAGTGAGCTGGCGTTATGACTGGCAGCCCGAACCCGGCTCAGCCGAAGCTGAGCTATACGAGGTTTTCCTAAAACCCCGGAACTGGGCCAATAGCTAAACTGGGCTCAACTGCTTAGGAGTCGGGAAAGGCAGTCCAGCCGTCCAGCCAACTGGAGCGATTACCGGGTCGAACCGCGCCGATATAGCTGGCTGCCTCATCCCAAAACTCACCTTGCGGCAGTGGCGCCGGATTGGTGGCCGCCGGTGAACCCTGTGGCGGCACAAACGAAGGCGTAATCAATGCATTGGCCTCTGTACTCAGCGCGCGCTTGGTAGTCATCCAGTTTCGCGGTGAAGCCGCCTGGAAAAAAGCCTCTTCAGAGAAACCGCCATCATCATCCTTCTCACCCGTTTCGGCGCCGAAAAACGCCACCCCTTCATCTGGATTGGCAATAAGCATCCCATCCATTGAGAGCTGGTTTTGATCAACCAGGGCCACCGTCTCCACATCACGCAGATCCAAAGCCTCTTTGGTGAAACCGGTAATCAGAAAGTTACGCAAATCCGCCCCCGTACCCCGACGCAGTAACATACCACGCTGAGCAACGTTCTTATTGCCCGAGCCGACAATGGTCACGTTGGACAAGGTTGGGTGCGAACGCGGCTTGGCGTCTTTATCCTTCTTGTAGTTATCGGCCTCAATACCGTTATCACCTCTGTTCGGTCCCTGCTGGATAACAATAAACTGGCCGTTGCCGGTCCATCCGCGGTCCCAATCCAACCCATCATCACCGGCACGGCTAATGACCACATAGCTCAGGCTGGCCGAGCCACCAAAGAACTCAATACCGTCATCCAGCCCCATATGAACCTGCACATTGCGCAGCAGTGTCGCATCGCCACAGCCACCCAGAGTCAGGCCGTTCAACTCGTTATCACGGGAGATCTCGAAACCGGCAAACTCAATGCGCACATATTGCAGCAAGCCACAGGAGGCGTGTACATCATTCCCGCCAAAAGAGCCACGTGGATCATCCTTGGCGATCCCCTCTATATGGGCCACACCGGTATTCACCGGGGCGTTGCCTAGCAGTACCACACCACCCCAATCCCCACGCTTACGGCTCCCTTCCGGCTGGGCACTGGTAAAAACGATAGGCTCTTTGCGGGTACCACGGGCAGAGATATCGGCATCACGGCTAACAATCAACGCCGACCCGGGATGACCCAGTATACGGGTGCCTGGCTCAATGGTGAGGGTCGCACCACTCTCCACAAACACCATGTCTCGTAGGTGATAGGTGCGCTCCTTCTTCCAGACCGTGTCTTCAAAAATAGCGCCAGAGACATCAACATCCGAACTATTGAGTAGAAAATAGCCCGCACCCAATAGCCCCACAACCAATATCAGTCCAGCCGCGATTCGAATAGGTGAGAGCACTTCAAACAGACTGCCTGGTCTGTGTTCATGAGGGCTGTGCTGCTCCATGGTCGTTGGATGCGCTTCGGCCTTATCCCTCTTTTTCGACCGCTTCATCAGCGAGCCCGGCACATCCAACACCTGGGCCCGACGCCCCAGATCAGCCACCTTCTCCGACCAACTCTCAGCCGCCAGCTTGAAGATCTGGTCTCGATACTCGGGGTCTCGCAACAACACATTGAAATCGACATGCGTCACATCCGCCAGCGCGTTAGGTTCTTTACTAATCGCTGACTTCAGCTCCCACGCAACAGATATCAGAAGCGCACGCTTTTTGTCTTCTACCATTACAACTCTATCCGGTTGAAGGGGAAACCTTAATCCATGAGGTTCAGGGAATCACAGGTCATTGAAAGACCCATGCAGTTCAGATTCGGATGGGATGCTAGCAGGCAAAAATGACAGCGATACGACAGTATCGCTGTGAGATGAATCAACAAGGAAATCTACGCTGGATGCAACCAAAGCACCCCCATCAATCAATTCCAGATGGAAGCAGCTTTAGCTGAGAGGGATTGGGGCCTGTAACAGACCCTGAGATAATTAAGGACGCCGCGGAAACTTCCCAAAATCGGGCGCACGCTTCTCCAGGAACGCCTGCTTGCCCTCATTCGCCTCTGGGGTCATATAGTAAAGGCCGGTAGCGTTACCCGCCAGCTCCTGGATACCAGCCATACCGTCAGTGTCGGCATTAAAACCCGCCTTCAGCAAACGCAATGCCGTAGGTGAGTGCTTGAGCATTTGACGACACCAGTCGACAGTCTCTTGTTCCAACTCGGCCAGCGGCACAACAGTATTAACCAGCCCCATCTCCAGCGCCTCAGCCGCACTGTACTGACGACAGAGAAACCAGATCTCTTTCGCCTTCTTCAGGCCCACGGTACGCGCCATGATGCCTGCACCCAGACCCGCATCAAAGCTACCCACTTTTGGGCCAGTCTGACCAAACCTTGCGTTATCGGCGGCAATAGTGAGATCACAGACCAGATGCAGCACATGCCCGCCACCAATCGCATATCCCGCCACCATGGCCACTACCGGCTTGGGCAGACGACGAATCTGCATCTGCAGATCAAGCACATTGAGGTGTTGCGTCCCCTGCTCATCGCAATAGCCACCTTTGCTGCCACGAATGCGCTGATCACCGCCGGAACAGAAGGCATCCGGCCCCTCGCCAGTCAAAACAATCACCCCAACAGAAGAGTCGTGGTGGGCATGATGAAAAGCATCGATCAGCTCTTTTACCGTCTCCGGTCGAAATGCATTGCGCACCTCAGGACGATTGATGGTGATCTTGGCGATACCTTCGCTCTGTTCGTATCGGATATCTTCAAATGCGGTGCCCGCAACCTGCTGCCAATTCATGACCACTCCTCAAATAACAAACCCGGAATCGGGAAACGGACTATTTTAGCGAAAGGCGCCACCGAATTAACCGGCAGCGCCTAAGGGTATAGAGAGACTACTTTTTCGGCGGCAGAATCAGGCTGATCGTGCGGGTCATCCGATCGGAATCCCACTCGCGCCCGCCAGTAACCTTGAAGGCTAGATTACCCAGCTCATTGGCGATATAAGTGGTGGGCAGACCATCCACACCAAAAGCCTCAGAGACTTTGCCATCAGGATCGGGCAACAGTGGAAAGCTGAGCGGATTCTCATCGGCAAAGCGGCGCACCTGCTTCTCATTCTGGCCCATGGCGATGGCGATCAGCGACAGCGGCGCGTGCTTCCAAGTCTCCATCATGCGCTCCATCGAAGGCATCTCGGCACGGCAGGGAGGGCACCAGGTAGCCCAAAAGTTGACCACCAGCACCCGGCCGCGATAGTCCTCAGGGCGATGCACTTTCCCATCCAAATCGATCAGCTCGAAGTCGGGCATCGGCGGGCGGTCGCCTAAAGTCTCTACCGGTGAGGTAACCGTCACAGCGCTAGCCAGCGGAGCAAAAGCGCTCATCCCCATTGCTACAAGTAAATCTCGTCTCTGCATATTCTCTTCTCGAAACTCAAAAATCACGGTATGTTGGCGATTCTGCCGTCATAAGGGCAGGGGTACATTAACATCCATCAAATCCCAGCACATCTAAAAACGCAGCATGACTCCATTGCAATTAACCGATCACCCCTTTCGGCCCCAGCAGCTTATCGAAGCTGCATCAATACTGCACCCTGCGTTAGATGCTCTAACCTCTGACCGCCCACAGGTGCTATCCGTTCAAACCCGCAACCCAGCACTCTGGACATGGATCTGGGCCCTCTGTCACAAAACCGGGCACACTTTCATGCCACTCAACCCAGAGCTGTCCCGTGAACAGACGCAGCAGATTCTCAACACAGCAGGTAACGCTCTCCTATTGGATTTGGATGACAAAGGGCAGCTAACAGTACTTCAGCACTCAGCAGGATCAAACATTGATGCCGATATCCGGCTGATTATTCACACCAGCGGCAGCTCTGGACAACCTCGCGGCGTCATGCACAAGCAGACAGGCATTGAAGCCGCTGCCCAAGCCGCCAATCAGCACTTGGCATTCTCTCAGAAAGACCTGTGGCTGCTCTGCCTGTCACCCTGGCACATCGGCGGTATCGCTATTATGGAGCGGGCACGCCTGGCCCAAGCTCAAGTAGCTGTCACTGAACAGTTCGACCCCCGACTGGTATGGCAGCAACTGCAACAGCACCCGGTAACCCACATCTCTCTGGTACCGGCAATGCTGGCCCGGCTGCTAAGCATCAGCAAGCAACAAGCGCCGCCCACCACACTGCGTTGCGCATTAATCGGTGGCGGCCCCCTATCCCGGCAACTCTACCAACAGGCCCACGCCCAGGGCTGGCCCCTCTGCATCAGTTACGGCCTGAGCGAAGCAGGCTCACAGGTAGCGACGCTCTACAATCCACCCGATGACTGGCAACCTGGGGATGTCGGCCCACTGCTCGACGGCATAGAGCTTAAGGTAGGTGCAAATAGCGGCAACTTCGGCCCCATTATGCTACGTGGACCGATGATCATGGCGGGCTACCTGAACGCTGAACGACGACTGGGAGTGGGATTGGACAACAACGGCTGGTTTACGAGCAGTGATCTCGGCCGCCTCACCCCCGGCGGTGAACTGCAGATCCTTGGACGCGGCGACGACATGATTATCAGCGCCGGCATCAATATCCACCCGGCCTTGATCGAACAGACCCTGGAGGCACATCCAGATGTTCAGGAGGTGGCAGTGCTTGGCACCCCCGATCCAACCTATGGCGCGGTAGTGACCGCTATCATTGTGGGTGATATCGATCCTGCCGAACTAGACGCCTGGTGCAGGAAACAGTTCCCCTCAGCCCAACGGCCGCGTCGAATTATTCCAGTAGACGAGCTACCGCTCCTGAGCAATGGCAAGATTGACAAACAGACGCTTCAGCAAATGGCCAGCCAAACCTAAAAGCGGAGCTAGGGCCTGTGGATGCTTTCACAAGGCCCTGGACAAAAGTACCGAGGCAGTGCGACAAGATCCACTCGGCTCTTTTGCTACACCACTGGTTTGATCGCTTCAATCGTCGCGGCAACAACATAATCTTCCATCTTGCTACCCCGCACCCAGTTTCTCATGAACGCCCTGCTCTCATCTTTTGGCTTGATCTCTATCTCATCAAACCCAGCGTCTTTGAGCATATTCTCCAGATCCGTGATCATTGATGCCCCAGACATACACCCAGTAAATAGCGCCATATCACCTTTTTGCTTATCCGTCAGCTCGACGGTAGCGACAACATCTGAAATGGCTATTCGCCCCCCAGGCTTAAGCACTCTAAAAGACTCCTGGAAAATCTTTGCTTTTTCGGGTGACAGATTGATCACGCAATTGGAGATGATGACATCCACTACGGCATCAGCAACTGGCAGGTTCTCGATTTCGCCAAGGCGAAACTCAACATGAGTGTAGTTAGACTTGTCTGCATTTTTTCGTGCTTTACTGATCATTTCAGGCGTCATGTCCACTCCGATGACCCGCCCTGTTGCTCCAACCTCCCTGGCCGCAAGAAAGCAATCAAAGCCACCACCACTGCCCAAATCCAAAACAGTCTCTCCCGGTTGCAATGCAGCGATTGCTTTGGGGTTACCACAACCCAACCCCATGTTCGCCCCTGCGGGCACATCACTCACGTCAGCATTTGAGTAGCCGAGCTCCATTGAGATTGCATTGGGATCAGAACCTGAAGCGTCGCAACATGAAGTTGCTGCGCATCCACAGCCGGCGCTGCTTGATGCCGCCACCCTGCCATACTGTTCACGAACAGCAGTGCGAATATTGTCGTTTTCTAATTGATTCATCTTGGTCTCCTGTCATGATGCCTTACAGTCGTTACACATTAATAGACGGAGATGCGGGGAAAAGGACGCAAGTTATTTCTGTCAGTAAACCTTCAGCGCTGAAAACTCAGGTGAGCCATAGGCGCCACCTGAGTTTTAAGCGGCGGCTTTATACCTCCGCTACGCTCATCCAAGTATCATGTTTATTACAGACACTCAATGCGTAGAGCGGGCCGCTGTACTCTTTTAAAGCGAACTTCGATATAGGCGCTTTTTCAGACATCGGATCAAACAGATGTTCATCAATAAATCCAAAGTTTTGATCCAGCAATATGTGCTTAACAATATAGTGTTGATAATCGAGCATCTCATGCCCGGTAGTGACACGCACGGCTACACCATTTTGCCCTTTTTCTACTTCAATCTGTGGTAGATGTCCGGCAGCTTTTTTGCTCCAGCGCCCTGGGGCGTCCTTTGTATAAAATACACCTCCTGCCATAGACGGGGTGCTGGAACCCGCCAGCGCTACCTGAGGAGCGATAATCCCCACTCCAGCCCCTGCTATTGACATACGAATAAAACCACGACGATCCATTTTTCACTCCTTATTGACCGTTGCTTCCCCTTTAAGGGCGGAGAAGCTACACCCTTGATAAACTGTTATCCATCACTGACCAACGAACAGTGGCGCAGATAGAACAGGGTAACTATGTTGTGGTTACCTTTAGCCGTTTTACCCAGTGCTCGCACGCCATACCGCTTTGGGCAGACGATATAAGCAGTGTTCGCTGAGCCTGTGACCGGCGGGCAACGCCGGATGCTCAAAGGTTTGGCCCTGATCATCACGCTCATAAATAAGTGCCATTGCCTAACGGATCAGTAATCTGGATGAGATGCCCCCAGCCATTGTACAGGTAGCGCTGGGTATAACCCGAGCAGTCAGTGTAGGCGATCAGTTGCCCAGCTTCGTTGTAGGCGAGATGGCAACGCCTGCCGGCGGAGTCGGTGATCTCAATCGGCAGCTCTGCAACCAGTGGCTGACACCGGGCGTCCGCATAACTGTAGCGAGTGACGCCACCCGGGGTTTGAGTCTCAATCAGTCGACCGTATTCATCATAGCGGTAGAGAGTCTGACACCCAGTTGCAT
>JAKSCN010000237.1 GCA_022360595.1 Chromatiales bacterium | reverse complement strand
TGCTGACCGCTTTGCGCAGTTGCTGGCGGATATCTTCGATTCGGCTGGTGTCGGCAATGGGTTGGCCGTTCTCCTCCAAGACCAGAAAGCTGTTCAGGGTGTAGCCGGTGTCCGCGGTCTCCAGGCGGGCGTTGACGATATTGAGTCCCTGCTGGCTGAGTAGGCTGGTGATCAAAGCGAACAGATCATCCTGGTCATGGCTGTAGATGAAGATCTCGGTGCCCCCACGGGTGCCTGACTTACGGCAGACGGCAAGAGGGAGATCCTCTTCCGAACTGGCCAGGATCAGTTTGGTCTGCCAGGCGATCTCCTCCCAACTGTTTTGCTGAAAATAGTCAATACTGAGGGTCAGCCAGTGGTCGTTGGCGGCTTGGGGATCAAATCCGTCCGCCTTTAGCAGATGGCGCGCCCCTGCCTGTTTGTTCTGGATGATCTCATCACTCTCCTGGAGATTCTGCAGGCCGCGCAACAGCGCTTGTTTAGTCGAGTTGTAGAGTTCGCGCAGCAGAGAGTGCTTCCAGCTGTTCCATTTTTTCGGGTCGGTGGCCCGGATGTCGGCGATGGTCAGCAGATAGAGGTAATCGAGCCGGACCAGGCTCTGCACCTGTTTGGCGAACTCGGCGATTATTTCGGGATCGCTGATATCTTTACGTTGGGCGGTGATTGACATCAGCAGGTGATTGCGTACCAGCCAGGCGACCAGTTCGCTTTCGTGATCGCTCAGGCGGTGGTGCTGGCAGAAGGCGTAAGCATCATCGGCGCCCACTTCGGAGTGGTCGCCGCCGCGGCCTTTGGCAATATCGTGAAACAGCGCCGCCAGATAGATCAGCTCGTGTTTTGGCAACTGCGCCATGATGTCATTGCAGAGCGGAAATTCAGTCTTGTGTTTGTCCAGCGCGAAGCGGCGCAAATTGCGGATCACGAACAGCGTGTGCTCGTCCACGGTATAGACGTGGAAGAGGTCGTACTGCATGCGCCCGACAATATTGGAGAAGACCGGAATGTAACTGGCCAGAATGCCGTAACGGTTCATGCGCCGCAGCTCGTGAGTGATGCCGTTGGGCTGGCGCAGGATCTCCATGAACAGGCTGCGGGCACGCAAATCGGCACGGAAACTGTCGTCCACTAAGTGGCGGTGGCTGCGGACCAAACGGATGGTGCTGGCGCGCACACCGTTCAGCTCTGGGTGCTGCTCCATGATCAAAAACAGTTCCAGCAACGCCACGGGTTGCTCTTTGAAGACATTTTCATGGACCACTTCGAGAAAGCCGCTGCGGGACTGGAAGCGTTCATTGATCGGTTTCGGCGCATCCAGATGGCGTTTGAGAAGAATAACCTCCTGAAACAGTTGCAGCAGCATTTCATTCATGCGATTGAGCTTGATGGCGGTACGGTAGTAACGCTGCATGAACTGCTCGACACCCAGGCCGTTTTCGTCGTCTTCATAGCCGAATTTCTCAGCCAGGGTACGTTGATAGTCGAACAGAATTCTGTCCTCGCGCCGCCCGGCTATAAGGTGCAGGGCGAAACGAATGCGCCAGAGCAGCTCCTCGCCCTGGCGCAGATCCTGATACTCCTGCTCGGTGAGAAAGCCGTGCAACACCAGTTCATCCAGGGTTTCAGCACCATAGTGGCGTTTCACCACCCAGCCGACCATCTGGATATCGCGTAGACCACCAGGACTTTCCTTTATATTGGGTTCGAGATTGGAGACGCTGTCGTCATACTTTTCGTAGCGCTGTTTCTGCTCTTCCCATTTCGCCTGGAAGAAACGCTCGGAGGGCCATAGTTTATCGGGACCAGTAGCCTCGCGCAGCTCGTCGTGGAGTGGTTTGGGGCCGATCAGCAGACGTGACTCCATAAGGTTGGTCGCCACGGTGATGTCCTGTTCCGCCTTTTGAATCGACTCCTCAATGGTGCGCACGCTATGTCCCACTTCCAGACCGATATCCCAAAAGAAGGTCAATAGATCGCTGAGGGGGTCGACCAACTCTTCAGGTTCGTCATCGCCGAACAGTATCATCAGATCGATGTCGGAGGCGGGGTGCAGCTCGCCACGGCCGTAGCCACCGACCGCAATCAGCGCGGCTTCCGCATCGGCCGGGAGTTTCAGTTTCCAGGCTTCGATCAGAATAAGGTCGATAAAACGGGCGCGCAGTTGCACCAGTTCGCTGACCGGGAGCTGTTGCTCGAAAAAGGCGGCTAGTCGCTCGTTACACTGGCGGATTGCATCCCTGAAAATCGGTAGTGGATTGTCAGCGGCAGCAATGGCCTGTTGGAAGTGTTGCTGATCAAGGATTCGATGAGGCATCGCGCTCTTCAGCCCTTAGGGTAAGCACTTCAAAGCCCTCTTCGGTAACTAGAATGGTGTGCTCCCACTGGGCGGAGAGGGAGCGGTCTTTGGTGACGACGGTCCAGTCATCGGGCAGTACTTTAACTTGGCGCTTGCCCGCGTTGACCATCGGCTCAATAGTCATGCACATGCCCGCTTGCAGGGTGGTGCCGGTGCCCGGTGTGCCATAGTGGAGCACTTGTGGATCTTCATGAAATTGCCGGCCGATGCCGTGCCCGCAGTATTCGCGGACGACGGAAAAATTGTTCGATTCAACGAACTGCTGAATGACGTGGCCTATATCGCCGAGCTGTACGCCAGCTTTCACGGCGCGGATACCGTGCCACATCGCTTCATGAGCAATGCTGGTCAGTCTTTTGGCCAGAATCGACGGTTCGCCAACGAAGAACATTTTACTGGTATCGCCATGAAATCCGTTTTTGATGACTGTGATATCGATATTGACGATATCGCCTTTTTTTAACTTCTTATTACCCGGTATGCCGTGGCAAACCTGATGGTTGACCGATGTACAGATCGATTTCGGGAAGCCGCGATAGTTGAGCGGCGCGGGAATAGCGTTCTGCTCGTTGACGATATAGTCGTGGCATAGCTTGTCCAACTCGTCCGTGGTAACCCCGGGAACGACATGGGGTTCGATGAAATCGAGGACATCGGCTGCGAGTCGACCGGCGATTCGCATTTTCTCGATCTCTTCGGCGGTTTTGATCACTATGCTCATAATTGTGAGGACTTCCTGAAAACTTAGTTGAAATAGGGTTTTTGGCTCGGTTAAGTGATTGTTCCTACAAGCGCGATATGGTATAAAACGCGCCCCGGAATCGCAAACGATCCGTGGCCATTACTGTCAGACAGTGGTGGAACTATTACACACACGTGCCGTCACGGCTGTTGGGGTGCCTGGGAAACCGGGTCGACTGTCGGGGCATGTGGAGGTTTAACCCGTACAATTCGGAGCAAAACATGAGCAACGTTTCTATGCGTCAGATGCTTGAAGCTGGCGTGCACTTTGGTCACCAGACCCGCTACTGGAATCCCAAGATGGGGGCCTACATTTTCGGTCAGCGTAACAAGATTCATATCATCAATCTGGAAAAGACCCTGCCTCTTTTCAAAGATGCGATGAATTTCATCGGCTCTCTTTCAGCAAATGGCGGTAAGGTTCTGTTCGTCGGCACCAAACGTGCAGCACGTGATACCGTTAAAGAAGAGGCCGAACGTTGTGGCATGCCATTTGTTAATCACCGTTGGTTGGGTGGCATGCTGACCAACTTCAAAACTATCAAGCAGCGCATCAAGCGCCTGAAGCAGCTGGAAGCCATGTTCGAAGATGGCACCATCGAGCGCTTCAACAAGAAGGAAGCCCTGGGCCTGAAACGCGAGCTGGAAAAGCTTGAGCGCAGCCTGGGTGGTATCAAAAACATGGAAGGTCTTCCTGATGTCATGTTTGTCGTTGATACTGGGCACGAAGACATCGCTGTGGCCGAAGCGCGCAAACTGGGTATCCCGGTTGTCGGTGTTGTCGATACCAACAACGATCCCGAGAACATCGATTACGTCATTCCTGGTAATGATGATGCGATCCGCGCTATTCAGCTCTACGTTCAGGGTACGGCTGCCGCCGTTCTCGAAGGTCGCGCGAGTGCTGCCCATCTGGGTGGTAGCGCTGACGACTTCGTGGAAGTTGACGACAAAGCGGAAGGTACCGAAGCAGCTGCTGAGTAATCCGCAGACTATTTAAGCGACTGAATCATTCCTCTGTCTATCCATTTCGGTGCGGCAGGGGTGATATTAATTCAATACGATTGAGGAACATAGAATCATGGCCATTACTGCCTCTCTGGTAAAGGAACTGCGTGAACGCACTGGCTCCGGCATGATGGAATGTAAGAAAGCATTGGTTGAGACCGGTGGTGATCTCGAAGCCGCCATCGAACTGATGCGTAAGTCTGGTCAGGCGAAAGCTGCCAAGAAATCTGGTCGTACCGCTGCCGAAGGTCTTATCGTCATTAAATATAATGACGATGCGAGCAAAGCCGTTATGGTAGAAGTCAACTGCGAAACTGACTTCGTAGCCAAAGACGAAAACTTCAACTCGTTCGCTGATGCGGTTGCCGAGCGCGCACTCAACTCTGATGTCGACACCGTTGAAGCGCTGCTGGAACAGCCGCTGCATGATGGTGAAGAGACCACAGTCAAT
>JAKSCN010000416.1 GCA_022360595.1 Chromatiales bacterium | reverse complement strand
GCAACGTGCGTGAGCTGGAGCAGGTGATTCGCCGCGTTCTCTTATCGCAGCGGATCGAACCACAGCAATTGGTCGTCGATGAGGAGAGGGCGGTCAGTGACAGCAGTACAATGCAGTATGAGAAGCTGACTGCAAAAGAGCTACTGACCCGTTACTGTGGACAGCTCTTCCAGTGTTATGGCACTTATGAAGCGGTGGCGAGGCACTCGGGATTGGATCGTCGAACGGTGAAAAAATATATTGAAGCCGGGTTAGCCTAGGGCCTGTTAACAGGCCCTAGCGCGCGCGCTTACTTGGGACAGCCAAACGTTACCACGTATTTGGTTGTTTTTTCGGCAGGACAGGCGAACAGGCCGGTTCCATCATCGTAGGCATAAGCGTAGGTCTGTGGGCAGTATTGATGGATGTTTTTGACATACTGTGAGCTTGCCCCAACGCCTTGTCGGCATGCTTCAGGGGTGATGCCGCCGCAACAGTAGTACTTTGCCTGATTGCTGGATGGGGAGTATGTTGGACTGTTCTTCCAGTTGTTCATGGTTAATTTTGAACAGGGGGAGTAGCATCCTGCCGTTTGAGTTGTGTGTGGATAATCAAGTGTCAGATTGACTGTTTTCCCGTTGATCTCTTCTTGCTGAGGGCAATGGGACCAAGAGAGGCCCGAGCAGTCGATCTTATTCTGCTTTGGTCCATTGGGACATGTTCCTTTTACAGTGACCGTATACGGGAGTGTGAAACCGTCAACCATACTTGTGTCCCAGTTATCCTTGCGTGACAGTACGTGTCTGTCTTTAGAGGCGGGGTTGATCTGACAATCATTTTTAGCGACTGACGGCAAACAGCCGAATGTCCCTTCAAATTTTGAATCGACCGGTGGTGCACACCCCTCGGCCGGGCATGGAAGTCCAGGTCCTCCGCTCTGACCGATTTTGCAATTGGCCCCGTTATCGTCACAGCCCGAGCCTGGCCAGAATCTGGTTCCCGCCAGTCCTTTATCGGGAATATTGAACTCGATGAAATCACCTTTCGCGGCCAGTTTTGCCGGATTTGGCGCGGTCAGTGTGCCGCCATTTTCGCCAACTGTATGGAAGATCCATATGGGTGATGTGCAGGCGTTTTCAATGCGCAAGCGAGGTGTGGTGTCAGTAGCCGCTATCGCTGTTGTGTAAAATACCACGAGTATTAACGCCCATAGGGTACGCCAGTATTTTCTCTGTGGTCTGCTTAAATCTAGTGATTTCATCGTGTCTCCTTCTTTTCGTATTGTTAAATCCATTAAGTTGTAGATTTCAGTTGCGGTAGCTTTAATCAGTTACTGCGCACGCCATCCGTACACTGAGATGCTTTCAATGCAATAAGTCTGGAGGGCGTAACAACAATAAAGATATCGGTAGCCTTAGGGGTTGTTAACAGGCCCTGGTTTCACTCGACAGTCTATTTGGCTGATCTACTGGTGATCACCTAGTTGGTGAGTGAGTACCTGGCGGTTAGGAAATATACTGTGTGGGATTGTCTATTGAGGGGCATGCTGCACGTCCTTGTTCATGATGTCAGAAGAATGATAGCTGATTTTTGTTGCTCTCACAGCAGGGATACACTGAG
>JAKSCN010000084.1 GCA_022360595.1 Chromatiales bacterium | reverse complement strand
GCACACCCTTACCTTTGTAAGGCTCTGGTGGACGATAAGCACGAATTTCTGAAGCTACCTGACCAACCTTCTGCTTATCGCAACCGGACACAACGATCTCGGTCTGTGAAGGTGTTTCAATGGTGATGCCCTCAGGCACTGGGTAATCGACAGGATGAGAGAAACCCAGGTTCAGGTTCAATACCTTACCTTTAGCCTGTGCACGATAACCAACGCCGATAAGCTGCAGTTTCTTCTCGAAACCTGCGCTAACACCGGAAACCATATTGTTGATCAGAGCACGGAAGGTACCCGCCATAGCCCAGTGAGCTTTAACAGCATCATCAGCAGGAGTGACAGTAACTACACCATCATCCTGGGAAACTTTAACAAAGCCATGAATAGGCAGCGTCATGTTACCCTTAGCGCCTTTCACAGCCACTTCGCTGTCGGACAGGGTAACGGTAACGCCAGAAGGAACGTTGATCGGAGCTTTTGCTATACGTGACATTGCTCTGACCTCCTATTAGGCTACGTAGGCCAGGATTTCACCACCATGACCCGCGGCACGCGCGGCACGGTCAGTCATCAGGCCTTTAGACGTAGAAACAATGGCGATACCCAAACCACCGCGCACTTTTGGCAACTCTTTGCTGCCTTTATAGATGCGCAGACCAGGGCGACTTATGCGCTGGACCATCTCAATGACGGGCTGGCCTTGGAAATATTTGAGTTCGACGTGGAGGACACTTTTGATGCCTTCGTCGATGGAGAAGCCGCTAATGTAGCCTTCGCTTTCCAGCAGCTTGGCAATAGCAACCTTTTTCTTGGAATTCGGCATGGAAACCGATACTTTCCCAACTTGTTGACCGTTACGAATACGGGTCAGCATATCCGCGATCGGATCAGACATACTCATTTTTAAAACCCTCGGGGTCAGACCGCCAACAGTGACGCGATACCCAAACGATTGTAGAAAATCCGCCCAAAGGCGGATCCTTAGAAAATTCAGCCCCACCAAACGAATAGTGGGGCGCGAATTTTATACTTACCAGCTTGCTTTTACAAGCCCTGGCACATCACCGCGCATGGCGGCTTCGCGCAGCTTGTTGCGGCACAAGCCAAATTTGCGATATACGGCATGAGGGCGACCACTCACACGGCAACGACGCTGCTGACGGGCAGGACTGGCATCACGTGGCATTTTCTGCAGCTTCAGAACCGCTTCATCCACCTGCTCAGCAGTGCTGTTAGGATTATTGATAATTGCCTTCAGCTCATTACGCTTATTTGCGTATTTTGCCGCCAGTTTAGCCCGCTTTACTTCGCGAGCGATCATGCTCTTTTTTGCCATATCAGCTCTACTCAGTTCTTGAACGGAAAGTTAAATGCTTCCAACAACGCGCGACCTTCTTCATCGGTCTTAGCGGTAGTGGTGATCGTAATGTCCAAACCACGCAGCGCGTCTACTTTATCGTAGTCGATTTCAGGGAACATAATCTGTTCCTTAACACCCATGGAGTAGTTACCACGACCGTCGAAGGATTTACCATTCATACCGCGGAAGTCACGAATACGTGGAATAGCGATGTTGATCAAGCGATCCAGAAATTCGTACATACGCTCACGACGCAGGGTCACTTTACAACCAACAGGCCAGCCTTCACGAATTTTGAAGCCGGCAACAGATTTGCGCGCCAGGTTAACAACGACTTTCTGACCGGCGATTTTTTCCAGATCACCGACAGCATTTTCCATCACTTTTTTGTCGCCAACAGCTTCACCAACACCCATATTCAGAGTGATCTTAGTGATTCTGGGCACTTCCATGACACTGTTGTAGCTGAACTTTTCTTTCAGCTGACCTACGATCTCATCGCGGTATACTTGCTGTAATCTTGCCATCTTGCCTTTCCGCCTCAGATGTCCACGACTTCGCCGTTGGACTTGAAGTAGCGCAACTTACGACCATCTTCCAGTGACTTCATGCCAACACGATCGGCTTTGCCGGTAGTTGGGTTGTAGATCGCCACGTTGGAAATGTGGAGCGGCATCTCCTTATCCAGGATACCGCCGGGCT
>JAKSCN010000351.1 GCA_022360595.1 Chromatiales bacterium | reverse complement strand
GTGGGCCAGATCTTTTTGCAGACGCTTGGGATCACTAAACATCAGATAGACCCGCAGCGTTTCGTAGAGATACTCAGGGTTGCCTCGATACTCCTGCAGCGCCGTCTCCATCTGCACCAGCAGACGCGGCAGCAAGGTTTTATAGAGTACACGGTGATAAGCAGTCTCGGCTTCGCCGCCCAGCTTGTCACCCTGATAAAGCCCAAATGTTTTCCAGAGCGATACGCTCGCTTCCCTGGCTGCATAACCTGTGGGAATCTCCCTCACCTTGGTCAGCGCGGGTGTCGGCGCGTAAGGCGCTTTATCTGTATTGTCGATCTCTTCGATGGCCATTTCGGCGTCATCAACCGCAGCCCTCACCTCCTGGACCAAGGTCTTATTGCCAAAATAACTGGTCGCCCACGCACCGGCAAACAGCGCAAAGACCAGCGTTACCGCCGCATATCCCGCTGTGTGCAGGGCAAACAGTCTACGCTCGTTTTTGATGTTGACGCCGGCCAGCCCGGACTCTTTGAATATCACCTTGGTAAACAGGTGCGCCAGAAAGTAGCCTTTGCCCTTGCCGTTCTTGCGTGATGACATCTCTGGTCTGAGACCAAACTTGGATGTCAGTGCGCTGACAACCCGGTCCAGGGTAGTGCCGTCCTGGGTGCCGCTGGTGAAGTAGACACCGCGCAGCATCGGTTGAACTTCATAGCGTGTGGGCTTGAAGATCTCCTGCAGGAATGTCGAGACGTTGTCTTGCAGCAGACCCACCACTCGCGGGAACATGTAGATCAGATCCCGGCGATCGAGATCACTCTCCATCTGCAAGCGGTCCAGCTCTCTACCCTGTATGCGTTCCTGGAGGGAGCGGAACTCAAGCAGAAATTGTGGCACGACATCCGTTTCGGTATCACCTTCATCCAACGGGAAGGTCATGCCCCACACCTGTTCCCGCTCTTCGCGGCCCAGGTCATCGAAGTACTCGTTGAAACCTGGCAGGATGTCGAATTTGGTCAGCATGACATAGACCGGGAAGCGGATATTGAAAGACTCCTGGAGTTCCAGCAGTCTCTGCTTGATCGCCTTGGCGTTGGTGATCAGCTCAGACTCCGACATCCTCATCAGCTCATCTACACCGAACGCAACAATCACTCCATTGATCGGTTTTCTTTTCCGAAACTTTTTCAGCAGACCAAGAAAGCCCTTCCACTCAGCCTTATCCAACTCGGTCTGGTTGTCCTGCGTGGTATAACGACCGGCGGTATCCAACAGTACCGCCTCGTCGGTAAACCACCAATCGCAATTACGGGTTCCGCCAACACCTTTGACCGCTGCACCGACGGAGTCCATTAGCGGAAAGTGTAGTGAGGAGTTGAGCAGCGCGGTAGTTTTACCCGAGCCTGGAGGGCCGATAAAGATATACCAGGGCAGCACGTACAGGTAACTGCCGCGCGCGCCATTTTTGGTCTTGACCTTTTTCAGCAGGGTCATCGCCTCTTCAAATTTCTTCTTGAACTCTTCGACCTCCCGTTTCCCCACTTCATCAGGCGCCTCTTTTTTAGACTCCTTGGTGATTTGAGTAGCCAGTTGTTCATTGCGACGGCGAGTGGTCAGATGGCTCCTCAGGCGATAGATCGCCGCCATGGCGAACATGGAGATAATGATCCCACCACGCGCATAGGCGGAGGCGAATGGATCGGAGCCACCCATGGTGACCGCGGGCAGCACAAACCAGATAACCAGGGCAATGGCGACCAGTCCGATCAGGATAAAGACGCCGCGCAACTTGGAGGCGATAAATCTCAACAGACGCATCAGAGTCTCCCCTCCTCAGTACGCCATATGACGTTAGAGAGAAGAACGAGCTCCACGCGTCGGTTCTTCGCCCGACCTTGCCGTGTTGCGTTGTCTGCTACGGGTTGGGTATCGGCCCGGCCCTCGGCTTCATAGCGCAAATACTCACCGCTGGTCTCCGCCAGGATCTTTTTCACCTCTTCGGCTCTCTCCAGGGAGAGGTGCCAGTTGGATGGAAAACGCAAGGTGTTTATCGGTTGGCTATCGGTGTGTCCTTCAATCAGCACTTTTCCTTCGACCTCATAAAATGCAGAGGAGATACGCTTCATCAGCGGAATGTATTTGTCGTTTAACTTGACCTTCCCGGAGTCAAACAGCTTGTCGCCTTGAATAATGACCCGCACAAATCCTTCGCGCTCTTCCACGCTGACCAGTTTCTCCTTGATTTCCGGCGCAAGAAAAATCCGTAACTTCTCCAGCGCTGATAGATCGATCACTCTGGGGCGCTCAAACGTGGTGCCGGCATCCCGGCCCAGCACAGCCAGCGCCTGGTAGGGTGGCTCTGACAGCTTGTTCAGGTTGAAACTGAGAAAGAAGTAGAGTAGCGAGATGATGCCCAGCAAAATCGCAGCATAGGCCCATAGCGGAAGAAAACCTCTCAGTTTACGATTGGCGATCGCCACACCCTGCCAGTGCGGAGAGAGCTGTCTGCCAGGTTCGCCACGCTGATTGCGAATGACCCGGTAGACTCTGGATCTCACTTCGGCGAGTCGGCCAACACGATCCGGCTCTACGGCGTAGCGCCCTTCGAATCCAAGGGTCAGGCAGATATACATCAATTCAATCAGGTCGATGTTGGTGGTGGGATCCTTTTCAAGGTTCTCCAACATCACGAAGAAGTTTTCACCTCCCCAAGTCTCCTGGTGAAAATAGCTTAACAGGCTGTGCTTGCGCCAATCGCTCTGACCACCCCAGGGGGTGTTGAGCACCATCTCGTCCAGTACGGTGCACAGTACATAGCGTCCGACCAGGGTTGTTTTGGAGTCCACACCCGACTTCCTGGCAACCGTCTCGTAGCGGTTGACCTCTTCAACCATCTGCTGGCGAAGTAGCGCTGCACTTGGATTGGTGTGTGATTTCTTGATTGCCGGAATCAGGGAGAGCAGCTTAAAAGCGGCGTTCTCCAGTCGATTGAAACCGGAAGAGACGAATTTTTCCGGATCGTCAAAAATGCCCGACCAGTCCGAATTTTCCTGGATAGTAATGGTAGGATTCGGTTGGCTGACTGGCGCTTGCCCACCGGGTGTAGGAATAATTACAGTACGATCGCCTCTAAAATCCATTTTTGGATATTTCTCAGGTAGTTGGGTTTTTATTGTTTGATGGCCCACAGCTCCAGGTTAATACCTGGAAATTGCGTACCGATATGTAGTGCGATGCCCCCGGACTGGCCCAAGGCCTCCCACCAGTAGCCACTCGACTCGAGTTCAAAATAGACAGTGCCCGAGTAGTAGGGTATCTGTCGTGGAACAACCGGCAGCGCTTCGATTTTTATACCGGGCAGTTGACGGTTGACCAGGTTGTTGATGTGCTCCACCGGACCTATTTTCACCTGCAGAGGAAACTGTTTACGCATCTCCTCACGCGGCATATCCGATTTCACCGCCAGAATAAAAGTGGCTTTAAGCAGTTGTGGATCAGGTATGACCCCGACACGGATACCATACCCCTTCTCTTCCAGCGCAATATTGATTGCGTTTTGCTCAAGTAGAGAACTCAAGGAGCGGCGCAGCTCGGCAATGACCTCTTCAAAGGTGCGTTCCAGATCTTCATGGTCGTATTCGGAAAACGCCCCGTAACGTTTGCTCTCGTGAGTGAAGGCAGCCAGCTCTCCGGCCAGTTGTATCGCTGTCTCATAGAAGTGCAGAGGATGCACTTTTGGGCACTTGGTATAGTGGAAAAAGAGCGGCTCGTAACGGTTGGTCAGTTGCAGCAGCAGAAAATCAGCCATCTCGGCCGCCCCACCGTGCACGGCGCTTTTTATTCTATCGGCCAGAGCACTGCCCCGCTGCATCAGCAAACCGTAGATCTCTTCGATAAAACCTTTCAGGGCGCTATTAGCGGCGCAATCCAGTAGCGGCGGTATATAGGATGAATCGAGCACCACCTGTTGATTTTTACAGGATTGAATCCTGGCAACCGGAATAGCGGCATACTGGTGGTGAACCTGGCTCTGACGCAATAGCTGAATATTTTTTGAACCCACTTCGATAACCGCCAGGCTATCGCTCCCCACCACGATATCAGGCAGTTCAGCATCCTGGACTCTGTATCGGGCGTTGGCATCGTTATACTCTTTGCGATCGACATCATTGGCGCCGGCCCGCCATAAAGGAAGGCCGATATAGACGATACTCCCTTCATCACTGCTGGTGATCTCAATGGGATCAGGCACTGCATCCAGGTTAGGCATATCGAACGGCATGCCATCAGGGAACACGCCGGTGCACTGCCTCAGCAGCAGTTTACCGACTCGCAGGGCATCTTCATCAAAGGCGATGCTGGATATGCCCCAGTTGTAGGGCATAATCTGAGATGTTCTGGACTTAAGCAGGCTCTCGCTGTAACGGTCACTTTGCTGAAAATGCTGAGGCCGGATAAACATCCCCTCAGACCAGATAACTCTGTTATGCCAATTCATAACCAGTCCGCACCATAACCACGTTGCTCGGACAAAATAACCGAATTTTTATCGACCTTGACTTCCAGAAGCATCTTTTGGCCTGAAGTCAGCAGTTTTTTCAGAATCCCTCTGGAGTCCCGTACAATCAGCAGATCACTCCACTTGGCATTGTCGATGTCCTGAAATGCCGCAAGCACGCCGATGTATTGCGTGCCGTCATCCAGATCGATTTTGAACTCTTCGGTCTCACCCGGGCTCAAAATAAAAATTTTGGTCTCGATTAAACTGCTGCCCAGGTATTCGTCATTGTAGAGGTTGAAGAAATCCGAACTTTCAAACTTGGCAGAGGAGCTCAACTGATAAATTTTGATCTCTATCGGTGAAGGCACCCCCTCAACATCCGGGTTCACATCCTCCGACGCGGCGACAGAGAGGCTCATGTTAATAGGCCCGCCCCCGCCATCGGTATTGATGAAAGGGATGGTCTCTTTAATCGTGGTGCAGGCCGATAGAAGCAGCGGTATCAGCAGAAACAAATACCTAAGAGTGGATCTCATTCTTTAGTTTCCTCAACTGCTCTTCATAGGCACGACCGAACTCGGTGGTGAATAGGTCCTGGAATTTATCCTCCATCAACTTACAGATATCCAGATAGTAATCCTTATATTCCAACCAATTATCGACTCTGTTTCTGAAGGAGAATCCTTTTGAGTGGCTCGCCTTACCGGCAAATTTCGCCTCAAGTTTTTCCGGATCAAAACGCTCCATCAAACTGGAGAATGCAGCCTGAATGCCGCTCATCATCGCCAACTGATGGGCTTGTATATCGTAGTAGCCCTCGGCAATAGCATCGTCCGCCGACAGATAGGCCCGCGAGTCGGCAAACATCATGATTTTCAGCGCTTCGGTACCGGTCGGTGAGAACTTAAGCGGGTTGTTGTCCACCGGTCTGATCATGGTCTGCTGGAGTCTGAACTCACTTTTGACCATGTTTCTGGTGGCCAGTGTTTCAACCATTCCCTGGGTGTAACCGCCCAGTAACTTGCCGATCATTTCAGCGATCTCTCGCTTACTCTTGTTATTGACCGCACTAAGCGGAATATCCGCCGCGGCCAAAATGAGCGCCAGCATGTCGTCATCGGCAACTGCATCGGGCGCACTACTCTGCTCCACCGTGTTGGTGGTGGGATGAACAGCCTGTGGTTGCGGCTCTATCACCGGTTGTTCGACTTCAACGGGCTCTTCTGGTACGACATGCAGATGCGGAGCCGGTGTTGGAGTCGGCTCAACCACCTGAGCCACTTCTTCTTTCGGTGTAGGAAGGATATCCTCAAGCTGGAAGTCGGTTCCGTTATCAAGTTGAGGCTGCGGCACATCAATAGTCTGCTGGACCTGCGGCTGGCCGGCATCCGCGTTCATCCAGTCATCAGGAATAGCAAAACCGCCGTCGCCTGACGGCGCAGCTTCGTTAACAGGAGCCGGTGTGTCTGCTGGTACCTGCTCTACCGGATTATGGGTTTTAGGCGGAATGAAACTGGTCTTTTCCGGCGGCACATGATCACTTTGGGTTTCGGCATAAGCTTGCTGCTGCCTGTTTCCAAGCAGATCAGCAAAAGGGTCACTGTTGTCAGTCGGCTGAGACGGCGTATCTGACAGCACGCTGGTTATCGCCTGATCGGCATTTACTGCCTCGGGATGTATCGGTTGCTTGTTGATCAGGTTATTGATCTCAACCTCATCAGGCAGAGCGTTATCCGCTTCAAGCTTTACCTTGATCTCATACTCACCGATAGAGAGTGCATCGCCATTGCGCAGCACAGCGCTTCGGCCCCGGCCCAACGGTTCAGTATCACCATTCACAAACACCCCATTGGTGCTGATGTCCGTCAGATGAAACTCGTTATTCCTTTTATGTATGACGCAGTGCTTGCCGGACACATGCATTTTGGGATCGGGCAACACCCAGGAGTTATCCTGGCCGCGACCAATAGAGAAAACGTCCGTATCAACTACGGCCTGATGAGTTGTTCCAAGTGAGAGACGTTGGGAACTTGTGACGGTGAGCATCAGTTCCATGATATACATCCTCTTTCCACACTACCGAAAGCAGACGAGTCCGTGTTAACAAAAAAATCCGCTGAAACGCGAATGCTATCTTACCTTTGAAACAAAAGTAAAGAGCAACTATTCAGCAATCCGATAACACATCGCTCCTAATGGCAGAGCGCTTTGGGTTTGTCAGCCCCAACACTTGGCTGGGTGATTCAGTAACTATTGATCAAAACAAATATACCACTTCATTCCGTTTCGATACGCCCATATGGCGTGTTGTCCTTCAATGCACCTATATATCGCATTGGACTATGTAAGAACATCGCGAGCGGTATAGTATTTAAAACCCGGCTCACATGGCAACAAGAAGGCAGACTATTTTTCTTGCGCCGCGTCACAAAACAGACAAAATCGATGGAACCCACGCTATCCAGTGCGCCATACGGTAAGTTCAGTGACTCACAGCCAGCCCACAACCAGATGTCGATGTTGCGTTCGTTTGGATTGGCGGCGGCTGGCAATAGACGTGTCATATACTTTTAACAATAGAGACTGCGCCAGGATTCCATCAACTTAACAATTTCCGACACAGTCGGTGTTGATGTTGAGAGAAGCTTTTGACATCAGGGTAGTGTTAACAGGCCCTGGAATTTCTAAACTGCCCTAAATCAACACGGTGATATGCACCACTATCATTGAGAGGGAGTTATTGCTGATTGTATGACTTTTATTCATGTAGCTATGAATAGAGCGTCTAACTAATCATGAGTGGAATAAGCACAGGCTTCTTAATAAGTCACCGTACTACTTCATGGAGCAATCCATGCTCATCAAAAACAGCCCCTTTGAGACCACCACCTGACCATCCGATTAGGGTCTGTTTACACTAGGGCCTGTTGACACTAAGGAACCCCTGATTTATTGGGCAGAATGACTTGAGGGTTAAAGACGCCGCATTCAAGCCCCTACTCTCCCTTTAGCCGTTTTCGCCGGACAGCCGCCCCTATAGCGCCCATTATAATAGTGAGAGCAGCACCGCCTAATCCCGTCATGGCGGGAACAGATGATGTGTCTATTGACGATAAGGGACTACCGGAAGCGCGAATTAACCAGTTGCCTGAATATCCAAGCGCATCAATGGTGTTCCAGATGGTGCTGGAAGGTAATACCGGAGGGTTCGCTATGGTGGCGCTTGCATTAATACCAATCCATGACCGCCCCTGACTCACGCCCTGATCCAGCGCCGCTGGGCTGTCACCAATATTGGTTCCCGCAGTACGGTTGACCACAGCGATCAGTACATCACCAGGGCCGCCAAGAAAGGCCCAACCGGGAATATCAAAGTAGGACCATGTCACTCCATCCACTGCCTGCACAGGCGCGGACATAATGGACTGGACAAGTCTAGCACCGGTTGCCGGGTCAGCATCTCCGTCAGTATCCTCATAGATATGAATATCAACCAGATCCCCCACATCAACACCCGCACCTGATGGGAACAGAACCTGCACCTGCTCAAGAAACATCGGCAGATCATTGGGGTCAGGAGTAAAGCGATTTAACCAGATGAACTCTCCCCCTAACGCACTGCCAATGCTCTGTTCGTATGTTCCATCATCCAGCGCCCAAGCAGTGGGCGCATCGATCACTGGTGCCGCGGCACTCGGGGAGAGCGCTGTTTTCTCCTGTGATGTGATAGACACCGAACTGGCTGCCGCATTCGTACAACCCCAATTCAGCGATAGCGACAAACATATTGCCATGAGTGGTGAGCTTAATAGTATTTTCTTATTCATGTTCAATCGGCTCTCTCAATATTTTGCCCAAAGGTGTGCGCCACACCTCCTTCATCGATAACAGTCCACTCCACTCTCTGCTCTGCGGGATAGAATAGTGGCCGCAATAGCTGAGCATCGGCTATATCAACGGGACAGGGCCAGCGCACCACACTCTCTTCCTGCAGGTCCAGCAATATCAGGGAGTATTCACTACTTGCACTCTCCTCTACATAGGCGATGTATCGCCCATCCGGACTGATGGCAGGATGGTGGTTATCCAAAGGATTACCCTCTTCATCGTGCGAGGAGACAGGCGACAAGATGCTCGTACCGGAGCTATCCAAGCGTGCGAGATAGATCTGCCGGTAGGCCTCTTTATCGCCGACCTCATAGACCGCCACGCTGCCATCTCCCGATAGGGAGGGATGCCTGGCGACCGTGGTCATCTCTTCACCCTCTTCTGTTCGATTGATGCGCTCACTCAAACCGGAGTCAATGTGATAGAGAATAATGTCTGACACACTGTTGGTATCCGTTTCCACCAACAGGTTACTGGCTGTCGTGGTGTAGAGCACCCTATCGCCATAGCCGTTGATAACCGGCTCCC
>JAKSCN010000185.1 GCA_022360595.1 Chromatiales bacterium | reverse complement strand
GATGACAGACATCAAGCACTATTAACCTGCTCTTTTATAGAGCCAGATCAATTCAGATTTTTCTGGGCTCGGCTAGTATTTTACGATGGCATAGAGGGATACCTTCCATGAATAGCCGCCGATAACGAAATTACTTCCCACTATGGTAGGGAGTCAATAAAACTGGGGATTCACATCATGTTTGCGCTTGTCGATAACGTTCAACAGTTCAACCGATACAAAAAAGTAGCACTCATCTCTTAATCGCCTTTTATGATCGGTAATGTACGACACTAAAGGATCTTCTGATGATATTGAATGAGAATGGAACATCGAAGCTCATCAGCGGCATAGCAATCCCCCCTGCTCCTTTTATCTTGACACAGCTCCATCACGAGTTGCAGAAGGAAGATCCTGTTTTCACCGATATAGCCGATACTATTTCCCAAGACATTGGCATGTCCGCCCTGGTTTTACGCACAGTAAACTCTTCATTTTTTGGACTGAGAGTAAAAGTCAACTCCATCCAGCACGCAGTCAACCTTCTGGGTATTCAATATACAGTTAATATTATAACGGGTCTGTTGTTGCGCCGTACTTTCGATGAATCTGAAGGCGCAAACCCACCCAATTACTGGGACTCTCCGGTCAATATCGCCATGACCGCCACCAATATCGCACGCACTATCTCTTGTGGCGAACCCGATGAAATGTATATGCTCGGTCTGTTTCATAACGCCGGTCATGCATTATTAAGCCACCACTTTGCAGACTACAAAGAATTCTACGAAAACAGTATTAATAGGGAAGATCTGTGCATTACGGAGATTGAAAATCAGCAGTACAACACCGACCATGCAGTGCTCGGCTACTATCTGGCCCGCTCATGGGGAATAGATCGTCATATCGCAGAAGTGATTAGAGACCACCACATCGCTATAGAGCGGTTAACGGAAAAAGATGGCGCAATCACTCCAGCAGGAAATATGCTGGCTATTCTGAAAATAGCCGAGCATGTAGATAAGTCGTTCTGGGGCATAAAGCCCGATAATGAATGGACAAAGGTTGAGGATGTAGTACTCGACTACCTTGGTATCAGCAAGCCAGATTTTGAAGATCTTCGAGAAGATATGTTGGACAAGCTGATTGCAGGATAAACAAAAAAAACGAAACTCTCTTTATATCGGCTTGTGAACACTAAATAGCCGTGGCCAGTACGGCGGATAGCATCATCACCCACCCGAGTTTTTCCGGGCGCTACTTTCTACAGGCATAAAAAAGCCGGGGCACTGCCCCGGCAATCCGCACGTTTATGGAGGTCACTCCATTAAGGTTCTTAGAAGAATGCCTTCTCAGCTTCTTCAGGAACACCTACTCCTGTGACGTGTGCTTTCTGCAAAAGTTCCCAGAAATAGCGGTAGGTTGCACGATCATGCAGCTCACCGGCGTACTGGATGGGGCCCCAATCAGCCTTCTGTGCGGCAAGCAGAATGTTGGCCGCATCTTGCACTTCCGAGTACTCAGGTTTCATGGCATCAACGATGGGGTTGATCTGTGCAGGATAGATACTCCACATGCGCAGGAAACCAAACTCATTGCGAGCACGGAATGCATCGGAATAGGTGGAGTAGGTATTTTTCAGATCCAGGCTGACGTTATGGGCCGGCACAATACCGTTAGCCAACGCAGCGGCAACCACTTCAGATTTGGCGCGGGCCAGCAGCCTGTGCTCGAACTGACCTGGGCTACGCATGGCCGAGGCTGGGATCGCACCGTGGTGGCCACTGACGAAATCCATCAGGCCGAAATCGAAGACCTGAATCCAAGGTAATTCAGCGATTTTCCAGATATCACGCAGGGCACCGTGGGTTTCAACCAAAATATGCAGCGGAATTTCCCGCTCAATACCGTTCTCTTTAGCCACTTTCTGGATGTATTCGATCATCTCGCGCAGATGCTCGGCCTCAGTGGTTTTAGGGATAGTGATATAGGCAGTCACCTCACCGATACCTTTCACCAGAATATCAACATCCGCTTTCCAGTGAGGGTGGCTGTAGTCGTGGATACGTACACCAGCCATTTTGTGCTTATTGGCGTCGCTGGTGAGCACACGGACGATCATTTCAGCGTGCTCTTTCTCTTGGCCTGCCGGTGCACCGTCTTCGCAGTCACAGGTAATGTCGAAAATCGGACCGATTTTATCCTGCAGTTCCAACGCCTTAGTGATTAGCTTTTCGCTGCCTGCAAAGTGCTCACAGGTAGGAATAATGGGGAAAGGCTTCTCTCCGCTGAAGAGTGCGTCTTTAGGGTGTACGGCTTGTGTCATTCGATAGCTCCTCTTATTACAGCCCGGAAAATTAGCGGTGACTAATTCTCTCTCGCTTCATAAAAAATCATTCAACTGATGATTAAATTTTCTACTGCTTACATCAATTCTCATTATGAAAATTTTTAATCCTGATCATTGTTTTTTTCGATAATTAACCTAGTTACACACTGTGTAATTAGATAACTATCTGTTTTAAAAAGAACTATTTAGTCCTCCCAAAAGCAATGAAAAATTAATTTCTTCGTAATTAAACTGCAAAATAAATGTTGCAGCGCAATATATGCTTGACTAGTATTGTCAACAAATCGATTAATTGCAAGTTAGTCTCATTACAATTAACGGTTAAAAAATGAGGTTTTTATTAAAACCATATAGCTGGTTACAGCAAAACACAGAAGGGGGTAGTTGATGTATCAAACGGCCTATTTGACCAACGTAAAGGATGAGGCGGTTCTCGGCGACTACTGGCCGGGTATCCAGCTCTATTACCCACCGGTCAAATACTCTCCTGCTCAGGGCATCTATGAGGATCTGGATGCTGCTTCCGAGCGCATGAAAAAGCATGCACACAAAACCAATGCGCATACACTGCTGTTCGATCTGGAAGACGGTTGCCGTCAGAAAGAGCTGAGCCGTGAATTGCTGCGCAAAGAGTTGCCGGTGTTTCCTCGGGATGATGTTCAGATCGCGGTCAGAATCAATCCTTTCCGTACCGACGAGTACGAAAAAGATCTGGCGATGGTCAAGGATGTGGCCGAACACATTGATGTGATCTGTCTCGCCAAGGCGGGCGAATCCTACGGCGCAGCCGAAATTCGTGACCTCTCCTCCTGGTTGGCCGGGGTCAACGACAGAATCACCATCCAGCCGATCATCGAGCATCCCAAATCACTCAAGCTGGCCCCGGACCTGATGGGCTTTAACACCGTTAAGCATGTGGTCTTCGGGATTCACGACTTCTCCAAGGCGATGGCGATCCACATCACCCCGCAAGGCTGGATCGATGAGCTGAAAACCTACCTGATGATGCTGCTGTTTGAGGCGCGTATACACGGTAAAGGGGTCATCGGTGGTGTTGAGGTACTGATCAACGATCAGCCCATGCCGGAAGACTTTGTCGAGAATGACGATGTCCGCCGCTGGCTCGATCTGCATGGCGACGAAGAGTCCCATGTGGTGTACCGCCACGCCTGTACCGAAGCGGCCTTTGGCCTGACCGGCAAGCAGGTGATTCACCCCAACCACATTCACTTGAGCAAAGTGGCCTTCACCCCCTCCCCCTCCTCGGTGCAGCGCAATATCGCCATCTTGAAGGCGGCGGTTGAGGCTGATGCACTGCTGGGCGGTGCGATTAAGTTTGAGGGCGAAATGCTTGATCCGCCGATGTTCGGTAAAGCACTGCAAGCCCTGCTGCGGGCACGTGCACTACGCGCACTAGAGCCACAAGATACCCTCTTTGCGCTTGAAATATTGAAGAAATTACCTGTCCGGGTAATTCGTGAAAACTGGCCTTACGGAACGGTGCTGTAATGACAAACGAAACTATCACACAAGAAAACTGGCAGTGGGAAACCCCTGAACACTTCAACATTGGCGTTGCCTGTACCGATGCACACCTAGGCACACCCATTGCTGAACAAGTCGCAATGATTGTTGAAGATCACGATACTGGCACCAGTACCATCACCTTCCAGCAACTGGCTGAGCGCACCGGCAAATTTGCCGAGCTGCTGCGCAAGCTGGATGTTGCCCTGGAAGAGCGCGTGCTGATTCGTCTGCCCAACTCTCTCGCCTACCCCACGGCCTTCCTGGGTGCGATGAAAGCAGGCGCCATCTCTGTTCCCACCTCCACCCTGTTGGTGGCTGAGGAGGTACGCTATCTGGCTGAAGACTCTGGCGCCAGCGTACTGGTCACCCACAAAGCGATGTGGCCCGATCTACGCCGTGAACTGGATAAAGTCGATACGCTGAAACATGTCATTCTCGCCGGTGAAGGTGAGATCGACGGCGACGGCGGACACCTGATTCTGCACGATATGGACGCCGAACTGGCAGCCATCGATAGCTACGGTGAACCACACCCCACCAAGGCGGATGATCCAGCCTATCTGGTCTACACCTCAGGCACCACCGGTCACCCCAAAGGTGTACTGCACGCCCATCGCGCCATGATCGGCCGTACCCCGGCCCGCACCCACTGGTTCGATTTCAAGGATGGCGACCGGATCATGCACTCCGGTAAGTTCAACTGGACCTACGTTCTCGGCTCCGGTCTGATGGACCCCCTGTACAACGGCAAAACCGTTATCGTGCACGAAGGCCCGAATGACGCTAGCACCTGGCCGAAGCTGATTGCCAAGCATAACTGTACTATCTTTGTCGGTGTGCCGACTATCTACCGCCAGATCATTCAGAAGACCGAATTCTCCGCCAAAGACGTACCCAGTCTGCGCCACTGTATGAGCGCCGGCGAGCACCTCTCTGATGAGATGCTGTCCGCTTGGCGTGAACGTTTCGGTATGGATGTCTACGAGGCGATCGGCATGTCCGAGCTCTCTTACTACATCTCCCAGAACATCTACCATTCGATCCGTCCCGGCTCTGCCGGTTTCCCCCAGCCTGGTCACGATGTACGCCTGCTGGATGGTGAGAACAAAGAGGTGCCTGTCGGTGAAGAGGGTATGATCTGCATCCCTGACAACGACCCTGGCCTGTTCCTGAAATACTGGAATCTGCCCGAAGAGACCGACAAAGTACGCCACAGTGGCTGGTTTCACACCGGTGACTATGCCCGTAAGGACGAAGACGGTTACATCTGGTTCCTGGGACGGCGCGACGACATCATCAACACCTTTGGCTACCGTGTCTCACCCCATGAGGTGGAGCGCGTGATGAAGACTCACCCCGACATCGCCGACTGTGTTGCCATCGGTCAGGAGATCGGTCCCGACAAAACCCTGGTTGCTGCCTGTGTGGTTCTCCATCCAGGTGCCACAATTACTGAAGAAGAGCTGCTTAAATATGGTGAAGAGCACCTGGCCGGCTACAAGCGCCCGAAAGTGGTCCACATCATGACCGACTACCCGCGCACCAAAAACGGTAAAGTGATTCGCGGCACCCTGAAGCAGCAGATCGAATCGGCGGCATAACGAGGTACGCCATGAACGACATGATTGATAAAGCCAAACGCCGCCCGCGACGTACGATGCTCTATGTCTCTGCGGACATTGAGAAACACATGCGGAAGTCTGCGGACCTACCCACTGATGCCATTATCTTTGACCTCTATGAGTCGATTGCACCGGAGTTCAAACAGCGTGGCCGCGAACGTCTGACCAAATTTCTGAAAGAGACTAAATTCCACGGTCAGGAGATCATTCTACGCGTCAACCAGATCGGCACATCCTGGCTGGAAGATGACCTGAAACTGGCAGCCACCCTGCCGATCGACGCAGTGCTGCTTAGCGGCGTAAAAACCGCTGAAGATGTCAAAGAGGCGGCCTATAAGCTGGAAGTGGCCGGTGGCGGTCATCTACCTCTGATGTCGATGATCGAAACCCCCATGGCCGTGCTCAATGCCCTGGAGATTGCCGGGGCCAGTGAACGTCTGGTCTGTATTGCCGTTAGCAACGCCAATCTGATGACCAGCATGCGCCTGCCACCCAGTCCCGATCGCACCGGGCTGTTCACCAGTCTCTCGATTGTTGTACTGGCGGCACGCGCCCACGGTATCAGCGTTGTGGATGGCGCCCATCTGGATATCACCGACCCGCACGCCTGCGAATACGCCTGTCGCCAGAGCCGCGACTTCGGCTTCGACGGCAAGGCGGTCATTCACCCCGTCCAGCTCGCCTACACCAACGATGCCTTCAGCCCGAAACCGAAGGATATCGAAAAGAAAAAGCAGATCATCGAGCTGATGGAAGAGGCCATAGCCAATGGTCGCTCCTACGCCATGCTGGACAGCCGTCTGCTACAACCTTCTGAACTGGACGCCGCCCGCCGCTGTATCGAGATGCATGAAGCGATCGAGGAGCGCAACAAGGCCTTTGATAAGGAGAACGACACCTATGTCGAAGCAGTATCCCGGTAATTTCTTTGAGAACTTTAAGCTGGATCAGGTGCTTGTGCACGGCACACCGCGCACCATCACCGAGGGCGACATGTCCCTCTATATCGCACTGACCGGCAGTCGTTATCCGCTACACTGTGCGCGGCCCTTCGCACAGAGTCTTGGCTACCAGCGCGAAACAGTTGACGATATGCTGGCGTTCCACATCGCCTTTGGTAAGACCGTGGCCGATGTCTCGTTCAACGCGGTCGCCAACCTGGGCTATGCCGATGTACGTTTTCTAAAACCCATCTATCCGGGAGACACACTGCGCTCAGAGAGCCGGGTGATCGGGTTGAAAGAGAACTCCAGCGGCAAGAACGGCAACGTCTATGTCCGCTCCACCACCTACAATCAGGATGGCGATGAGGTGATGACCTGGGCGCGTTGGGTGATGGTCCACAAGAAGGATCTGGATGCGCCTGCCCCGGAAGCGGTAAAACCTGACCTGCCGGCCTATGTGGCCGTTGAGGATCTGCCTGTCTCGGCTGAACTTGACGCCAGCCACTACGACACAGCAGTCACCGGCTCACCCTATTTGTGGGATGACTATGAGGTCGGCGAGCGTATTGATCACGTCAACGGCATGACTGTCGATGATTCTGACCATACGTTGGCGACCAAGCTCTATCAAAATAATGCACGTCTGCACTTTGAAGAGCACATGATGAAGCCCTCACGCTTCGGCACCCGTCTGATGTACGGTGGCCATATTATCTCACTCTGCCGTGCACTCTCGTTCAATGGCCTGGCCAATGCCATCGGTATTGCCGCCATTAACGGTGGCGCCCACTCCAACCCCTCTTTCGCTGGAGACACCTTCTACACCTACAGCGATATTCTCGATCGTTGGGAGATTCCGGGCCGCAGTGATATCGGCGCCCTGCGGGTACGCACCATCGGTATCAAAAACCTGGAGAGCGAAAAGATCGAATCACCCAAAGTGGAAGTGGAGGGCAAACAGCGCTATCACGAAAACGTTGTGCTCGATCTGGATTACACCGTATTGATGCCGCGCCGTTAAGTACCATACTCTCCGTGTATTGATAACAAAAAGGCTCCCTTCGGGGAGCTTTTTTGTTGCCCCTAAAAAATGCTTAACTAGTCGAAGCTATTTCTAGGGCCTGTTAACACTAATTTGATCATCACTGCCAGTGGCCATTTTTTGTCCAGCAAGGCAGAAGGAGCGCAGTGTAGCAGGTCTACATAAGCGACTGATAACGCCGCTGGGCAAAAAATGGCCACTGCCCCCCCATAATATTAATAAGGGGGTTGAGCCTAACAAAGCACCACTCGGCGTTACTCGTCGCTTTTTTGGAACAACCAAACTGCGCTCCTCATGCCTTGATTGGTGCTTTGTTAGGTTCAACAGTGACAATCAAATTAGTGTTAACAGGCCCTAATACTTTAGTGGACTACCCGACAGTTAACGTTCATCCAATAACTGAGCCTGGCGTTGTCCCTCTTCAATATCCACTTGAGACAGAATAATCGCACCCAAAATAAAGAGCACCGATATGGAGAGAATAGAGACCCGGGAACTACCGGTCAGCACACCGACCCATCCCATCAAAATGGGCCCCAATACCGCAGCGAATTTACCCAGCATATTGTAAAAGCCGAAAAACTCACCCGCTTTACTCTTGGGTATCAAACGAGCATAAAGCGAACGACTCAGTGACTGGATACCCCCCTGCACCAAGCCAATCACCACCGCCAGGGTATAGAACTCCCACTCGGCCTCCATCTGATAGGCCCACAATACCACCAGCAGATAGACGAAAATCGCCAGCATAATGCCCTGACGCGGTCCGCGCTTTTCACCTAAACGGCCAAACAGGATGGCCGCCGGGAACCCGACAAACTGGGTCAACAGCAGTGCGGTGAGCAGGCCATTCGTATCAAAGCCGATAGACAAACCATAATCGACAGCCATCCTAACGATAGTATCCACACCATCGATGTAGAGCCAGTAGGCCAGCAAAAAGAGAAATGTCTGTTTCAATGCACGAATCTGATGAAAGGTGGTCACCAGTTGCTGAAAGCCTTCACGTATCACGACCGCTTTTGAGGCGGCTTCAACAGGGGCCGGCTCTTTAACAAACAAAAAGAGCGGCAGAGAGAAGAGCGCCCACCAGACTGCAACCGAAATGAAGGAGTAGCGTACGGCCTCCGCTGCGCTCGCCAAACCGAAAGCATCCGGAAACAGCGTCATGAGCACATTAAAGCTGAACAGCAGACCGCCACCCAGATAGCCAAACCCATACCCCAAGGCGGAGACCATATCGTACTCACGCTGCTCGGCGACATTAATCAACAGAGCGTCGTAGAAGATAACACCGCCCGAGAATCCCAAAGTAGCCAGCACATAGAGCGCCAACGCCAATACCCAACTACCCTGGGCGACAAAAAACAGGGCCGTCGTCATCACAACCGCCATATAGGTAAAAAAGAGCAAAAAGCGTTTTTTGCTCCCTCCCCGATCAGCGATAGCGCCCAGCAGCGGTGCGATAAATACCACCATGATACTGGCCAGTGAGTTGGCGACGCCAAGCCAAAATGTAGAGTCGGTTGTCGAGAGATCACCAGCCCAATACTGCTTAAAGAAAACCGGGAAAAAACCCGCCATGACGGTGGTCGCATAGGCGGAATTCGCCCAATCAAAAAAGCACCAGGAGACAACCGGGGTCCGCTTCCACAGCGCAGCCATCAGACCGTGCCACGCTCACAAATAGCTTTTAATGCCTGCTCCACCTTTTGGTATTGCGCCACCACCTCCGCCGCCAGCTCTTGCACCTGTGAAAACTCATCTGCCCGGGCCGCCAACTCAAGACGCTTGGACAGCTCGGACAGTTTCATGGCACCGACATTGGCACTGCTCGACTTCAGTGAATGGGAAGATACAGCCACTTGGGAGCAGTTTTGATTAGCCACCCCAGCCTCAATACCGTTTAACAAGGTTGGCGTATTTTCGAGGTAGCTGTCGATCAGCCCGATAAAATCCTCTTCCATAATCTCATACAGCTCTTCAATCACTGTCTCATCAATCACTTCGCTGGTGTCGCTATCCATCATTATCGCTTGATCTCTCTTTTTCGACTTTTCTATATCTTCTGTCTCGGGCTCTTCCTCAAAGTCCTCCGACTCCAGGTCATCCACCAGATCACGCAGCGGCAGCCACTCACGCATCATCCGGTAGAGCCGGTCCGGCAATAGCGGCTTGGCTAAATAGTCATCCATACCGGAATCAAGACACTTCTCCCGGTCGCCAACCATGGCATTGGCTGTCATCGCAACAATTGGAGTGCGGGCAAGCCCCTGTGACTGCTCCCGCTCCCGAATCGCTTTAGTTGCCTCATAGCCATCCATGCGTGGCATATGGCAATCCATCAGCACCAAGTCATAGTGGCCCTTTTCCATCATCTCAAGAGAGACAAGACCATCCTGAGCGATCTCACAATAGACGCCAACTTTCTGCAGCAGCTTTTTTGCCACCGCCAGGTTAACGGGATTGTCTTCAACAATCAGGACTTTTCCAACCAGGTTGGGCAACGCTTTTATGGGTCTCGGCTGAGTATCGAGCTCCCCGACGTATTCAGAAAATCCATGTCCCCAGGTGCGTTCCAGATCTTCTTGTACGCTTGCAGCCCCCACTTCCGAGTTCTGGTCGATCGGCTCATCGAGATCGCTAACCTGCTCCTGCATACGGGCAGCCACCTCAGCCAGATAGTCATAGAGCACATCTCGCCTGGCAGTGTGTGAGATGACCTCAACCCCACCTTGATTGGAGAGAAAGTCTCCGTCGCTCTCTCGCTCCGAGAGCACCAGAATACGCACACTACCAAAACGTACCGATGCGCGGATTTTATTGATAAAGCTGAACAGCCCTCCCCCCAACAACCGTGCATCCACCACTACCAAACGGTAGCTCCAGCCGATGCCGAGATTGGCAGCCGAGTTGAGCTTTAAGATAGCGGTTTCAGCGTCTTCCACCTGATCATAGACAAAGTCAAAAGATTGCAGTCCCCGCACAATACGCTTCACATCGCGGTTGGTGTTGGCAATCAGCAGTGCGCGTAGCTGTGATCCCCCCTCTTCACTGGGGCCGCCTTGATGGTGATTAACACTTCTACCAACCAGCGGTAATGTGAACCAAAAAACAGAGCCCTTATCCCTCTCCGAACTCACACCAATCTCACCGCCCATCAGCTCAACCAGGCGCTTACAGATCGCCAGCCCAAGACCAGTTCCTCCATGCTTGCGCGTGGTGGATGCATCGGCCTGAGAAAACGACCGAAACAGTCTGGCTGAAGTTTCACGGTCCATGCCAATACCGGTATCACGCACGGCAAACACAATCTCTTTGGTCTCTTGTTCATCCGCACGACAGTTAACTTCAACTTTGATCATGCCACCCGATTCAGTGAATTTGATCGCATTGCTCACTAAATTCGTCAACACCTGACGCAAGCGAATCGGGTCGGATTTGATCTTATCCGGCACCCCCGGCCCAATTGAGTGATTCAAAATCAGTTTACGCCGATCAGCGTTTTTGGATAGTAGAACAATAACCGACTCTACAACTTCCGACAGGCGAAAATCGATAAACTCAATATCCAGTTTACCGGCCTCAATTTTCGAGAAATCGAGAATATCGTTAATGATTCGCAGCAGGTGATGGGATGAAGTGAGCGCCGTGTTCACAAACTGCCGCTGCTCATGATTCAACTCTGTCTCCCTGAGAATCTCCAACAGCGGCACGATACCATTGAGGGGAGTTCTGATTTCATGACTCATGGTGGCCAAAAATTCACTTTTGGCCATGTTGGCGGTCTCCGCCTCCTCTTTCGCCAGATAGAGCTCATATTCCACATCACGACGGCGTTCATCCTCACTGCTCAAGCGACTGTGCAGTCCCTCCATGCGCTCTTTGGCGACATCCAGCTTCCCTGAGACATTACGCTTACCCGCACGCAGACGCGCAATGGTGCCATAAAGCAGCGACAATGCCGCGGCAACCAGACAGAACCCGATAAATATCGCAATCAGCATAGTGGTGACGGGTGCCTCGGGTGTACCCCCCAGGATATAGAATCTATACCCAATAGGTATGATCAGCGCCAATAGGAAAACGAGCGTTGCCAACTCCAGGGCGGAAAGCAGCAAAATAACCAGCAGCACGCCGCTCACCGCGCTCAGCGCGAACAGTTGCATAACACCACCGGCATAGTCGGGGAATGGATAAATACCCACCATCCCCCAACTGAAACCGATTAGGAAAAGCGGGATGATAGGGAGATATTGCCAACGCCAAGCTTTAATATCGACGGGTTTAACACGGCTCCAGGCTATCGCCAGGACAATCTTTATTGCGCCCGCAATGAGGAGACATACGCCCCATTTTTTCACCGAAGGCGCTCCATTAACCGTAGATAGCCAAAAAACTGACGAACCTAAAAAAAGCGTCCCTATCGCCGGAAACAACAATCCACTGTAGAACAGCCGAACTCGTTCAGCCATTACTAATATCTCTTTGGTTATTGCTGTTTCCCGCATCGTTTCTCTCATGCCCGGTAATTTTGGACGTTTATTACATCGGGTGTAGTATACACTCTAGATAAAGCAGATATATGAGGCGAATATCCAGATAAATGGTGCATATAACTGCCTGACGTATCGGCTAAAAGCACATATCATAACCAGCGTTAAGAAGGGCCTCGGTCAATGACTGACCATGTAATAATAAAGTGACCACATGAAAAACACTTTTCTACAGCATCTACCGGAACGTCTTGTTGGCATCGAACGAGATTGGCAAGTGGCAAAAAATGGAAACAGTGATGGCCAGCATCTTGAAAGATTGCTAAACCGAATCCAAGACCTGGTTGGCGCCAGCGGCAGAGCCGGGCTGATAGATATTAGTGAAAACGCCTTTGCTATTGAAAATGGGTTAAACCAAATACTCTCAACACCCAATTGGAACGACAACACCCAGACAGCCACTGTCGACCAACTGTTGAAGAAGCTCAGAGAGCAAGTCAACAACAGCGTATCCAGTCAGTTTTCAAGTGATATCAACACCGCCGACAAGCTCGCTTTTTTCCTCCGTTCCGGCGATGAACAAGTACCGGGTTTAACAGCAGCCCTCGAAGGACAAGGGTTTTCCGTTATACCGTTCATTCACCCGAACGATGTAGAGGGTGAGCTACAAAAACGCGCCCCCAGCCTGCTGATCTTCGAGGGTATTTTTCTCAATCAGATGGCTTCCGTAAATCGGGAAAAGGGCCTTCAGGAGGAGGCCAATAAGAGGCCTATACCCACTATCTGCCTCAGCACCTCGAAGAAGCTGGAGCAGCGTTTACAAGCGCTACGCACAGGTGTCGACGCTTACTTTCTGCCGCCGTTCGCCTTGCCCCGCATCATGGATAAGGTAGAGCAACTCACATCCCCCAAGAGTGCCCCCTACCGTATTCTAATCATTGAAGACGACCCCTCCCAGGCCACCTTCGCCGCCTCTATTCTGGAAAAGGGCGGCATGAAAACACTGGCAATTACCGAACCGCTAAAAGCACTGGATGCGCTCAACAGCTTTCGCCCCGACCTCATCCTGATGGATCTCTATATGCCCGAGGCGGATGGCAAAGAGTTAACCACCATAATCCGTGAACATCCCGACTTTGTTGCCACCCCAATCGTCTTTCTATCAGGTGAACACGATACCGATAAAAAATTGTACGCACTGAGTGCAGGTGGCGACGACTTCTTAACCAAACCGATTCGCCCCAAACACCTGATCAGCACCATTTTCAACCGTGTCCAACGCGCTAAAGCGTTGCAGACAAGTTCTACCAACACCACCGGCAGTGTTGACAGCCCGACATCGAAACACTTCTTCTATGAGCTTATTGAATCCCTCATTACCGAAGGCAATAGCGGGGATGATGCCGGCGGGGTACTTTCGATCAACTTTAAACCGCAAAAAAACCAGCCGGAATTTACCAGACAACAGGCAATCTATATCCAGAGCGCAATACGCACACTCGCCAACGGGGTCACCAGAAAGCAGGATGTGGCGACAGACCTGGAAAACGGCATTGGTATATTGGCCGCCAAAACAGGCGCTACCAATCTGCTCGCGATAGCATCCAATATTCAAAAAGTGATTCATCATCACTACTTCAGCCACGAAGGGAGAGAGTTAAAGTTAACAACCTCTATCGGTATCTGCCTGTTCGACAGCGATATTACCGACCCTCCCCAGATGATTGATCGGGCCATTACGGCTGCCGAAGAGGCCGCCAAGGGAGGCGGCGAACAGATTCTGATTTTTGACCAGGCGCTTGGTGAGGCCGATCAAGCCAATGGGCAGGAGAATCTGGTAGCACTACTCGAATCAGCTATCAAAGAGGATAATTTCCAAATCGCTTTTCAACCGCTGAACGGCAAAACAGACACCGGCCTGGAAACCTCAGACTTAATGCTACGCCTGCGTCACGGTCGTCAGCTCATCCCTAAAAGTGAGTGGCGTCAAGCCGCACTGGAGAGAGGATTGATAACCGATATCGACAGGCTATCAGCGCTGCACGCTCTCTCGGCGATCGAAAACAAACGGTACGAGGGTAAACAGATCTCCCTGTTTGTTGAGCAGTCATTCCAGTCGATGCAGGACCTGAGTTATATCGAGTGGTTGAGAAGACAACTGAGAATCCGTCAAATGGTCGGTACTGGCTTGGTATTCGAGTACGGTATTGCCGAGCTGGGGCAGGACTTGAAAGCTGCCAAACAGTTCATAAAAGAGCTCCAAGAGATGGGCATTGGCATCTCATTAGCTCGCTTCGGCGGCAACACGGCATCGATGCGGGTATTGCAATTTTTAGAGGTCAATTACGTTCGCTTTGCGGTGCCTATCTTGAAGAAAGATAGAGAGACCGCAGAAAAGCTGGTCCGAGACATCCATATCCTCGGCACCAAAATCGTATTGCCCAGAGTATCCAACCCACAACTGATACCTGATCATTGGTTGACTCTGGTTGACCTAAAACCTTAAGCGACCTGATACAGTTAAAGTGACTCACGCAGTAGACATCACTTCGGCACTGAGCAAAGCTTTCCCCTTCCTTGCTGAACAGGATGAGGCTTTTCTCAGTAAACTGTCTGAAGCGGGCACGCTGGGGCAGCTTGGCAAAAGCCAGGTTATTTGCGGCCAGGGTCGAGACTGCACACACTTGGCACTTATCCTTGAGGGCACAGCCAGAGTCTATAAGCTGGGTGATAATGGTCGTGAGATCACTCTCTACCGTATCGGGCCGGGGGAAAGCTGTATTCTCACCGCCTCCTGCATACTGAGCCAGGAGCCCTTCCCCGCTATCGCCGTAAGCGAAAGCGAAGTAACAGCACTCCTGCTCCCGGCAAAAACAGTCACAGCCTGGCTGGCGGAGTCGGCTGTCTGGCGCGATTATGTTTTCGGACTGGTTGCCAAGCGCTTATCGAACATCATCAGTATTGTCGAAGAGGTGGCGTTCAAGCGCATGGATCGACGGATAGCGGCCTATCTGCTCGATAACATTACCGTATTCAAACGACAAATACAGGCGACTCATCAGGAGATCGCCTCAGATCTTGGCACCTCCCGCGAGGTGGTAAGCCGTATCCTGAAGGACCTTGAGCACGCTCAACTGATTCAGATTTCCCGCGGCACTATTAAGGTTATAAACCCGTCAGGTCTCAAACAAAAAACCACCGAATAACACTGCTGTGTGACATTATCACTGACAGCCGATGGGCACCCACCCTATCCTTACCTCATCAAATGAAGTGACTAAGCCTGTTAACAGTATTTGGTAGTGATGACTTCGCTACGTTAACAGCCCTTAGGAATTCCCGTTCTACATTACGATGAGATTAGGAGAATGTTATGAAAAAGAATGTTGGCGGTATTGACCGCGTGCTGCGTCTGGTTGTTGGGCTTGGAGTGATCGGCTGGGGTGTTGCCACCCAGAACCTCTGGGGTGCTGTCGGTATTATTCCATTGTTCACAGCCGCTATCGGTTGGTGCCCGGCCTACCTGCCTTTCGGCATCAGTAGCTGCAAGGCTGAACAGTAGTAACAACGATAGTGGTGACAGCTCTTCCGGTTGTCACCACTTCATTGAGAATCTAGACCTGATCAATAGCTTCATCAGCCATTCTACCCGGCCAGGCGCTCAGTACCGCCTGCACCAGCGTCGCCAAGGGGATGGCAAAGAAGACTCCCCAAAATCCCCACAAGCCGCCAAACACCAGAATGGCGACAATAATCGCAACCGGATGCAGATTGACCACCTCTGAAAAGAGCAACGGCACCAGCACATTCCCATCCAGCGCCTGAATGACAAAATAGGCGGTACTCAACCAGATAAAGTCAGCTCCCCATCCCCACTGAAACCAGGCAATCAGAATGACGGGAAAAGTCACCACCGCAGCACCGATATAGGGGATGATCACCGATAGACCAACCAGCACACCCAACAGCATCGCCTACTGCAACCCCATAAAGGTGAAAGTAACGAAGCTGGCTGCCCAGATAATCACAATTTCCCAGAACTTACCGCGCACATAGTTAGCAATCTGCCGATCGACATCTTTCCACACTGTGTCGGCAAAGCTGCGTTCATTGGGTAAAAACTGCGCCACCCACCCAATAATGAGCTGCTTGTCCTTGAGAAAAAAGAACACCAGCAGCGGCATCAAAATCAGATAGACCAGAATGGTAATCACCCCCACCACCGAAGAGAGCGAGAGCGAGAGCACCGTCTGCCCAAACTCGGCAATTTCCTGGCGGATAACGCCGATGATCTCTTGCACTTGCGCACTGGAGATAACATCTGGATAACGTTCAGGTAACCGCATCAACAACGCCTGCCCTTCGGTAATCATGGCGGGAATCTGCTGGAATAGCTGGGTGACCTGGCGCGAGAGCTGCGGCATCAGGACAAACAGGATCAGAATGACGAACAGTAAAAAGGCGACAAACACAATCAGAACGGCAGGAAAACGCGGTATCCCACGCCGCTCAATAATTCCAACAACGCCTTCGAGTAGATAGGCGATTACTACACTGGCAAGCACCGGCGCCAGCATGTCCCCCATCGTCAGAATAATGGCAAAAACGATAACCAGGAAAAGCCCGAGAAAGACTACACCAGGATCAGACAGATATCTTTTAAACCAGTCAGCGAGAAATTGCATAAGATAGCTCAGTTATTTCGAATCATCTCTTCTCTCTGAGAGGTACTCTTTATATTGAGCCTGGAACAGACTTTCCAACTCATCGATCACATCCGATGCCGCGCGGCCTTGAATAATGTGCGCGGTCATCAGGGTTGAAGTGTCATTGAACAGCAGCGACTTGTCCAGCATATAGTAGGCGGCGGAGAGTCGTTTGATTGCGGCAACTACCGACTCCTCCTTAGGGCGCTCGATCAGCTTCGGCTGTTGCAAAGGCTCCTCTACCGGAGGGATATCACGCGCCGCTAAAAATTCGGCAAATGCTTCCAGCGTCCGACGATCCTCCTCAGACAACGCATTATACAACTTCAACATGCGTCGTTGATCAGCAGGCAAATTCTGCTTGGGAGCAAGCACCGCCTCAGTTCTCTAGGTCGTACTCATGCTCCTTGCAGTACTGCTGAGCAAACTCGAGCAACTCCTCCATCACTCGGGCCCGGAACTTCTGTTTCTGATGGACAAATGAGAATGGACGCTCTAGTGGAGGATCAAGGGTGATCTCCACCAACGTACCCAACTTCAACTCTTTCTGAATAGTGGCCCTGGAGACCACAGAAATACCCATACCGGCTTCAACCGCACCTTTTACCGCCTCGGGACTACCCAGTTCCATCGCAATTTTCAGTGCATCACCATCGCTCTTCACGTTATTCAGATATTCGTTGATCACCTCACGAGTACCCGACCCCTCTTCACGACATATAAAGGGATATTTCACTAAATCGGTATAGGCAAGCGTAGTGCTATTCGCCTCAGGATGTCCTGGCGGCACAATAGCGACCAGCTTATCCGCCCGGCACATCTCCACCACCAGGTTTTTATTGGCGACAGGCGCCTCGACCACACCCAGATCAATTGTGTTGTTCTCAACCATCGACACAATGCCGTCGGTATTGGAAACCTTGAGATGTATATTCACATCGGGAAACTTCAACTTAAAGTCCCCCAGCAACGCCGGCAGCATGTATTCAGCAATCGTGGTGCTGGCCCCGATCGTGAGCGTACCGCTGATCTCGCCAGTCATCTCACGCACTGAGTTTTCCATCTCTGAATAGAGTTCAAAGATCTTATCGGCGTATTCGAAAACACGCGCACCTGCGTCCGTCAGACTAATCCTATTGTGGGTGCGATCAAACAGGCGAGTATTAAAATACTCCTCAAGCTGGCGCACCTGAAACGTCACGGCGGGCTGGGTCATATGCAGTGTTTCAGCAGCCTTGGTAAAGCTGAGCAGGCGAGCCACCGTATGAAACACCTGGAGTCTGCGATCAGCCATTGAGAATCTCCGTACAACAGGTTAGTGATAAATAACTTTTATACCAAAATTCTATAGCTCGAGTAAATAAATATCAGGATATTTTAATGTTATTAAGACTCATTAATATCAACCACTTAATTGCTGCTACGCAACAATCTTTCATCCTGTCGGTTCTGCCAGATACTGACCTGGAGAGGCCGCTTATCTGCATTACTTAGGCCTGTTAACACTAATTTGATCATCGCTGCCAACGGCCATTTTTTTAACCAGCAAGGCAGAAGGGGCAGTCTACATAAGCGACTGATAACGCCACTGGGCTAAAAAAGAGCCTCACCTCCCTACATTTAGAAAGGGGGTTGAACCTAAAAAAGCACCACTCGGCATTCCTCGTCACTTATTTGGAGCGACCAAATTAGTGTTAACAAGCCCTAAAGCTAAATTTATGGGAATTTGCGATTTTACTAGTATTTATAGCAAAAATAACTTAGCCTTCAACGGCTTTAATATTACATCTGCACTACAGTCCCTATCTCTCTACGCGGAGGAGCAAAATGAGAAAAACATTCCCGCACACGCCTCGGTTACTACCCGTAGCCTGTGGTATAACACTACTTGGGCTTTCAACGCAGGCGCTTTCGTCTGGATTTGGTATCCCGGAAATTTCCATTCTCGGTTTAGGTACCTCTAATGCAGTAGTCGCCAACCCCGATGAATTGGGCGCGATTCCTTACAATCCCGCAGCGGCGGTCTATCACCCGACCAGCCTCTCGGGCGGTTTAATGGCCATTGTACCGGATCTGAGTGTCACAACGGTCACCGGCAGCCATGATAGCGATGGCAAAAGCATCATAGCCATTCCCCAGTTCCAAGCCACCTATCGCTTGAACGATAGAACTGCTTTCGGTTTGGGCCTCTCCGCCCCTTTTGGCCTGGAAACCAACTGGGACGAAACCGCACCGGTATTCCCTGGCCTGGTTGGCATTGGCCACCCGACTTTAAGCAAGGTTGAGATCATCGATCTCTCACCCACTGTCGCCTATAAGCTAACCGACAACTTTAGTGTTTCGGGTGGTCTCGATTATTACTATTTGAGAACTGTTGAGTTCAACGCAGATGTTATAGACAACGAGGGTGATGGAGACGCTTTCGGCTGGAACCTGGGGCTGCTCTTCACCCAGGATAATGTCAGTGTGGGTGTAAGCTACCACTCAGGCGCTGATATCGATATCAAAGGGAGTTCTCATATCCCTTCAGCCATGTTGACTGTACCGGCAACCGCAGAGCTGGAATTACCTACACGCCTGCAAGCTGGCATACGTGTCGAAGCCACTGACAAACTGGCTCTTGAGTTCGATATTACCCGCACGGGCTGGAGTTCATTTGATGTACTCGAGATCAAAAATCCCGTCAGCACCGTTACCAGCATAAACAACTGGGACGATGCTACCGCCTACCGGCTTGGTGGAACTTATCAACTCAACAACAAAACACAGCTACGTTTTGGCTACTCCTTTGACCAAACCGGCCAAAATGATGACTTCTTCAGTGCCCGCGTTCCGGATGCCGATCGCCACCTGTTCAGCGTAGGCTTTGGACACGACATGGGAGACGGCTGGACTCTCGAAGGTGGTTACATGTATGTCCGCTTTAAAGACCGCACACACAGCGCCACCGGCTTTACCGCACCAGGAGAGCCCAATGGATCTTTGCTCTACAACGGCGAATATAAATCCAACGTCAACCTGCTTGGCTTAGGTATCAGTAAAACCTTCATGTAAGGTTCTCTGGTTATCCTTCCAATAAAAGGCCCGGCGCTCGCCGGGCTTTTTTATGTCAAGGGTCTGTTAATACTAATCAATTTGGGGTGGAATGATTTAAGACCCCTTTATTAAAACCAAATAAATCAGCTCACTTATTCATCGTATTAACGGCCAAAAAAAAACCGCACCTGTTACCAGGCACGGCTTTTTTAGGCTCAAGCGGATATCAGATATACATACAGATATCGCTCTCACCAGCGAATTCGAAGAAACGCGCTGCACCAGCGTACTCAACATCGCTAATGAAATCAGAAGTATTCATGTCGAAGAGATCCACTGTCATTTGACAGGCGATCAATCGAACTTCAGCTTCAAGACAGAGTGAGCGCAGCTCATCAATGCTTGCTACACCTTTTGAAGCCATCTTCTTTTTCATCATCATGGTCATCATGGACTGCATACCGGGCAGTGCGGTGCCCAGTACTGGAAACCATTTATCCATGCCCATAGGCATTGGCATACCAGGATTACCCAGCGGAGTAACCTCCAGGCTCAGATCCTTGCGCAGCAACTGTAATCCATAAAATGTGAAGAATATTTCTACTTCATAACCAAGCGCCGCCGCAGTAGAACCCAGGATAAAGGGTGGATAAGCCCAATCCAGAGAACCTTTGGTCGCGATAATGGCTAACTTCTTCTCATCCATCTGAATCTCCTCCTTAGATTTTTGAGGGTCGACTTCAGACCCGAGAATTAAGCTTTCTTAATTAGGAAGTGGAATTTACCACCTTCCTCTTTGGATTCCATCAGCTCGTTGCCGGTCTGTTTAGCGAAGGCTTCGAAATCTTTAACTGAACCAGGATCAGTCGCAATGATATGCAGAACCTTACTAGACTCCATGCCAGAAAGAGTTTTTTTAGCACGCAGGATGGGCAGAGGACAGTTCAGACCGCTCGCATCCAACTCTTCATCAAAACTAGACATAGGAAACCTCCAGTGCGTTATCTATTGTGTGTATGAAAATCAGTCATACCTTATATTCTAACTGTCATAAAAAGGCAAGCAAACCTTTTTACACTATCCAGCAGGAAAAGTTATGACTATTGCAAAACCATTCTCTCCGAGCCTAAACCCTAACAAGTAATGGTACTTCCCTAACGAATTTTCTCTCCATTTAACTCGGAGCAAAAATATTGAATTATGCGAAAGGTACAATATCGAAGCGATTGCGAGCCCAATCGATAATCCCTCCCCGGAGATTTAAAACATTAGAAAAGCCCTGCTGCATCAGAAACATGCAGGCATGATACGAGCGCGCACCACTACGGCAGTAGAGCACCACCTCTTTATCCTTAGGGAAACTGCTCATTTCCGTCGGGATCATATGCATGGGTCTATGGCGAGAGTTGGGTAGCATTCCATGGGCAACTTCAGCCTCTGTACGAATATCCAGTAGATACACCTCATCACCGGCGGCGATCTTCTGCTCAAGTTGCACTGAATCTATCTCATAAACCACGTTTTAAATACCTATATTTCCTAATTGTCAAAATATCCGAGTTTATTAGTATATTACTGATTTACTAATATATACAAGAGAACCTGCCATATCTCACCATTGAGAAATTGTTAGGCCGCCAACCACATGGTACAGTTCCGCAGTTATTGTATGTGGTTTGGCGTCCAAACATGTACCATGTTTTGGCTGGGCAAGTAAAAAGAAGGTTGCGATGGATTTCCTCCCTATTTTCATTGATATTAAAGATAAAGTCTGTCTGGTCATTGGCGGTGGTGATGTCGCCGCGCGCAAGGTCACGCTGCTGCTGAAGGCCAACAGCCGTGTACGGGTAATTTCACCTCAACTCTGCCCCAATCTTTGCGGCTTGCGAGATCAAGGCCAGATCGAACACCTTGAGCGCAGTTATGAGGAAGATGATATTGCCGATGCCTATCTAGTCATCGCCGCCACCAATGATAAGGATGTCAATAAACAGGTTTACGAAAAAGCGCACTCCCTGCGGATTCCGGTCAATGTGGTCGACCAACCCGAGCTGTGCACCTTTATTTTTCCGTCCATCATCGACCGCTCACCGGTTGTCGCAGCAGTCTCAACAGGTGGCGCATCACCGGTGCTTGCGCGTCTGATCCGCAGCCGCCTGGAGTCTTTGATACCCGCCGGTTACGGCCGTCTGGCCGAGCTTGCAGCCAAGTTTCGCGATCGTGTCAAAGCGAAGTTCAATAACCCAACGGATCGCCGTATCTTCTGGGAGAACACCTTCAGCAGTGGTGTAGCCGAACGGGTCTTCTCCGGCCATATGCAGGAGGCGGACGCCGCGATGGAGTTGGCGCTGGAGTCAACCGAGCCCGCCTCCACCATCGGGGAGGTCTACTTGGTGGGCGGTGGCCCTGGTGATCCCGATCTGGTCTCATTCCGCGCCCTGCGCTTGATGCAGCAGGCAGACGTTGTCGTGTACGACCGTCTGGTCGCTCAACCTATTCTTGATATGACCCGTCGCGATGCTGACCGTATCTATGTCGGCAAAGAGCGCGATCAACATGCCATGCGCCAGGAAGAGATTAACCAACTGCTGGTCAAGCTGGCTAAAGAGGGTAAACGCGTTATCCGGCTAAAAGGGGGCGACCCCTTTATATTCGGTCGCGGCGGTGAAGAGATCGATACCCTGTCCGCCGAAGGCGTCCCCTTTCAGGTAGTCCCCGCCGTGACCGCTGCATCCGGTTGTGCCGCCTACTCCGGCATTCCGTTGACGCACCGGGACTACGCACAGTCGGTCACCTTCGTTACAGGCCATCTAAAAGATGGCACCATGAACCTCAACTGGGAACAGCTTGCCCACGCCCACCAGACAATTGTCTTCTACATGGGATTACACGGTCTGCCCGTCATCGTGAAGGAACTGATCGGTCACGGTGTTTCCCCGGATATGCCTATCGCGCTGGTGCAGCAAGGCACCACCGAGCATCAGCGGGTGTTCACCGGCACGCTCTCCACAATCGAGGAGATTGTAACGCGGGAGAGACCGAAACCACCTACGCTCATTATTGTTGGCGAGGTCGTTGAACTACAAGAGAAGCTGAGTTGGTTCACCCCACCCAGCTCACCCAAGCGTGGCGCCACATCCGATATTCACGACTAGCATACACAGATAGCCACACAGGCATAGCAACACGGAGTTACAGAGCATGAGCACCAACAGCACCGGCCTTTCCAATTCACCGCTGCTACCCAAACCTTTTGCCTTACCATTGGGCTTGATTCCCACCAGCGCCAATAGCTTTGCCCTGGCCTCATTGCTGAATAAGCTGTTTGCCCCCGAGTTGGCTGATGATGAGCTCGATTTTCTGGAAGGCCACGTCATGCTGATCCGCATCAGCGACGCCAAACTCAGCTACCGACTAACGCTGGAGGACGGAAAATTAAAGGCAGCGGACAAAAGCCTGCCCCACGACCTCTCCATTGAAGGGGCTATCTACGACTTTCTGCTATTAGCCACACGCCGGGAAGACGCAGACACACTGTTCTTTAACCGCCGTCTGCGTTTGGGGGGCAGTACTGAGCTGGGTCTCTATGTGAAGAACTTTCTCGACTCACTGGAGCTGGACGATCGCATCGGCCCTTTTCTTAAATTGCTCAACGGCGCAACCGGTCTTATCGAACGCTTGCCCAAACTACCAATGCTACCGAAAGGCCCCTTTGCCAAGAAACCGGCTACCGGTTAGCAATCAGCCCGCAATCTCTCTGCGGGCATGATCGAGCATGCCCGCATCGCCATACCAGTAACCATCACAAGACCCCACCGGCATCCAGCGCAACAGCTTGTCCGCTCCCTCGTCGGGTGACAGCTCGCCCGCCAGTGTCTTGCTAAATAGCTTAATAATATTTTCCATCCAGTTGGCCTGGGGACTCAATCGAATAACATCCACCTTCAGCTCCCGTATACGCGCCAATTCAGCCAGCAAATTGAACGTCTGGGCCGACTGGGTCTGGATACCGTTGAGCGCCAGAAACCGGGTGTTATCCTGAGCCGAAAGCGTCAAGCCATCGGGATAATCCAGGCAACGATACTGACAGTCATCCTTGGGCAGGTTATGTGCCCGGGCAGTAAAGCAGCGGGCTGAATAGGCGAGTGGTAGACGACCATAGGCGAAGACTTCGGTCTCAACGTTCTCTGGCCGATGCGCCTGCAGGTCGGCCAACGTCTCGTGAGAGAGTTCCACCGGCAACACCCAGCGCTTCATCCCTTTTTTCGCCAAAAGCGCCAACGTCCGCTCATTGTAGAGATTGACGCTATGACCACTGACAAAGGGCTTACCCTGCAGCAGATTGATCGCCCCCATATCATTGGCCTCAACCAGATAACGATCGTTCTCACAAATGCGACGCAGGCGCTTCAGTTCAGAGTCCGCCTCCAGCAACGCCATGGTGGAGAGCACTACCTCTTTTCCCGCTGCCGCCAGCGTATCGGCAATCTCAAACCACTCCTCAAGCCGGATCAGACTGCGTTTGGCACAGACTGTCTCCCCCAGATAGACAATATCCACGGGCGCATCTGCCAACATCTGGTAGAAGTCAAAAATTTTCTCTCGATCCCAGTAATAGAGAATTGGACCAACGGAGAGTTTCGGTGCTGTTGCCATCTGTTCGATATCTGCCTAACTAGAGTTACTGCCAAGGGCGGCTATAGGCGCCCAAAGTGGTCTGGCTCCCTTCCGAGACCTTATCCAACTGCGCCATCCAGTCGGCTCGCGCTTGATAACCTTCGGGATTATTCAGACAGGCGTCAATCGCCTGCCGCCAAACCTGGGTCACCTGTTTGACATAGACCGGGCTACGCTGACGCCCCTCAATCTTGATCGCTGAGACACCGGCCT
>JAKSCN010000065.1 GCA_022360595.1 Chromatiales bacterium | reverse complement strand
CCAGCCCTCAGCTTAAGCAGCCCCTATTTTTTGGCAGGTGTGGTGGTCAGCACCACGCCTTTCATCTGCCGTGACAGCTTTGGGCGCAGACAAGCAAGTCGCCAACTGGGTGGGGGCTTACTTACCGATTCGCCTAAAGCGTGCAGGCTCCAGTTGATTACGATTCAGCAGCCGATAAAACTCGGTGCGGTTGCGATTGGCCAACTGCGCCGCCTTGGATACATTGCCGCGGGCAATCTGCAGAACCTGAGCGAGATAGTTGCGCTCAAACTGGCTCTTCGCTTCGGTATAGGAGAGTAAGCGCTTTGGTCGCTCCTGCAGCGCTTTTTCCACCAACGTCGCGGGAATAATGTCAGAGGGCGCCAGTACGGTGGTCTGCTCCACCAGGTTGTTGAGTTGGCGCACATTGCCCGGCCATGAGAAGTTGACCAGTAGCTCCATCGCCTCCGCTGAAAAGCTCTTCTGCTTCTGATTTCGGTGCGCGGCAATTCTGGAGAGAAAGTGGTTGGCAAGGCTGGGGATATCTTCCCGCCGGTTGCGTAGTGGCGGTATCGTCAGCATAACCACATTCAGACGGTAGAAGAGATCCTGCCGGAATTTGCCCTCGACCATAGCTTGCTGCAGATTGCGGTGGGTAGCAGAGATCACCTGCACATCGATGGGTACTGTTTCAGTTGAGCCGACCGGTCTGACACGCTTCTCCTGCAGGGCGCGCAGCAGCTTGGCCTGGAGATTTAGCGGCATATCGCCGATCTCATCCAAAAACAGTAGTCCGCCGTCGGCTGCTTGAAACAGTCCGGTGTGGTGGCTGTCGGCCCCGGTAAAGGCCCCTTTGCGATGACCGAACAGCTCCGACTCCAGGAGGTTTTCCGGTATCGCGCTGCAGTTGATCACTTTGAACGGGCTGTCCGACCGGGGGCTGACCTTCTGGATCGCCTCGGCCAGTAGCTCTTTACCCGTGCCGCTCTCACCCTGGATCAGAATGCTGACATCACTCCGCGCCGCCAGTTTGGTCTGGTTTAGCAGGTCTTCCATAAGTGGGCTGCGGGTGATGATATGGTGACACCAGTCTCTGCAGTTTGGCTGGGTACCGGTGTTGTTCCCGCTGCCTCCCATCTTAAGGGCTTGATCGATCAGCCTCTCCAGTTCGTTGCTGTCAAAAGGTTTGGCGAGAAAGTTAAAAGCGCCTTTTTTGGTTGCTTCGACAGCAGTGGGTATGGTGCCGTGGGCCGTCAGGATGATCACTGGCAGTGTTGGATCTCGCTCAAGGATCGCCCCCATCAGCGCTATGCCATCCATGCCCTCTACCTTTAAGTCGGTAATGACCAAGTCTGGCCTGGCCGCGGATATCTCCGATAGGGCTTGTTTGCCGCTCTCGGCTGTCACCACGGTATATCCCGCCGCGCTTAGACGATGAGAGAGCAGTCCAATCATTTTGGTGTCCTTATCGACTAACAAAATGGTCTGACCCGGTATTGTCATAGAGGTTTCCTCATAGAATACGGCTCCGTGCCTTGTTGTATCGACGGCCCAATGGCTGTCAATGCTTCGAACTTATTTCAGTTACCAAGTCCCGTTGTTATTCTTTTTTAGGCCTCTTTTTATTAGCCCTTTTAGCTGAGCTTATTGATCTATTCCAAAGGGAATGATCAACCCGACGTAACACGCAACTGTCTGCAACGGTTCAACTTACAATCGGCCGTTGGCAATCGGCAGTCGTGTGTATGCCTTGCGTGTGCTCCGTTCCCTCAGACGATCCGTGTACAAACACCGATGTCACAAGGCCGCAACCCAACAACATGGGCCTTGTAAACGATGGTGGGCGATTTATGTGTCAGCCGACATTACCCGTTGTGCATTGAGCAGCCTAGGGCGTCGATCTCTCATTGTTATTTTGTCAGGAGAAACGCTTTCGTATTTAGTGTGTTCCTGACAAATGGCTATAAATGCTTCGAACGAGTGCATTGTATATCGGAAGGTAAGGCCCTGGTTACTGCCCGGTGAATATCCTGTTAACTGGCACACAATAATCAGTCGGGTCTGAACCGTTTTTGATGCTGGAAAAAGATACTGAACGCCTTTTGTCTCAGGAGGAAATTGTTTTTTTGACATTGGTGTTTCGCGATCGCGTTGGAGAAGGAACTTTCTCCTCACCGTTGGGTCATATTGGATGCAGATGGAAAGGGTGCAACTTGAAGTCTGTGCTGGATGTTTTCATCTAGGGACTCCCCAAAGACGTTAAGTCTTCTTTCCGATGCCCTGTTTCAGGGCATCGTTTTTTCTGCTTGTGTTCTTTTTTGGTGCGGCTCTCTGCTATAGCGCACCGCAATAGTGCGCTATTGTGCTATTTCTCTTTTCTTGTTTTTTAACTTATTGATTTATATGTCTTTAATAAGTTGGAACAGCTTGTGCTAATTATCCCCTCAATTGTTTTTAAAAATTCAGAATGAACGTTTTTGGGGTGAGATATATGCAAAACCTTGTTGTATCAATAGTGAGTGTTTTGGGGCTGTGTGCGCTACCCGAAATGGCGATGGCCGATGAGGCGACACTGAATGGTGCAAATACGGCCTGGATGATGGCCTCCACTGCACTGGTGTTGTTCATGACTCTGCCGGGGCTTGCTCTCTTTTATGGTGGGTTGGTGCGCAGTAAGAACGTGCTCTCTGTATTGATGCAGTGTTTCTCCATTGCGGGTATTGCGTCGATTCTGTGGCTGATTGTGGGTTATAGCCTGGCTTTTGGCGCGGGTAACAGTTGGATTGGCGACTTTAGCAGAGTGATGTTGGCGGGGGTTGATCGGGAGACCCTCTCCGGTGACATCCCGGAAGTGCTGTTCATGCTGTTTCAGATGACCTTCGCGATCATTACGCCGGCCCTCGTTATCGGTGGTTTTGCCGAGCGTATGAAGTTCTCCGCCATGTTGATCTTTAGCGCCATCTGGTTGCTGCTGGTCTATGTGCCGATTACCCATTGGGTCTGGGGTGGTGGCTGGCTAGGGGCCATGGGACTGTATGACTTCGCTGGTGGCACCGTGGTGCATATCACAGCAGGTGTCGCCGCTCTGGTAGCAGCTATCGTGTTGGGGGCTCGTAAAGGTTTTCCGACCACGGCCATGCCGCCTCATAACATGACCATGACGTTCACCGGCGCGGGTATGCTCTGGGTGGGCTGGTTCGGCTTCAACGGCGGCAGTGCTCTGGCGTCGGACGGTAATGCGGCGATGGCGATGTTGGTGACCCACATTTCGGCGGCAACCGGCGCGATGACCTGGACCTTCATTGAATGGAAGCGCTTCGGTAAGCCCAGCGCCCTGGGTGCTGTGACCGGCATGGTGGCCGGGCTGGGTACCATTACGCCGGCCTCCGGGTTTGTCGGACCGGGCGGTGCGCTGATTATTGGCCTGCTTGCCGGTGCGATCTGTTTTGTCAGTACTCAGTACATCAAGCGGGTGCTCAAGATCGATGACTCGCTGGATGTTTTCCCTGTGCATGGTGTTGGTGGTATTCTCGGCACGCTGCTGGCGGGTGTTTTCTCCTCAACCGAGCTTGGGGTATTTAGCGGTTACGGTTATGCTGAGGGCATTTCAACCATGCTGGGGCAGCTCTCGGTGCAGCTTATCGGTGTGATTGTCACCATTGTGTTTACAGCGGTTGTGACATGGGGGATTTTGAAACTGATCGCGCTAATGACGGATGGCCTGCGCGTTGACGACGAGGATGAAGTTGAAGGGTTGGATATCGCCAGTCATGAAGAGGCGGGCTATAACCTTTAAGTAGGGGAAGGTAACGCTCCCCCTATTATCAGTTTCTGTCCCTTCTACATTGGACAGCGGCACCTGCTAGGGTGCCGTTTTTTTGTGATGCTGTGTTAGTGTCAACAGGCCCTAACAGGCCCTAAAAGCTGGTGCGATAATGGTGATCAGTTAATCAACCGGTTGGGCTTAGAGGTGCAAGACCGTAATTTCGATGATCTGGCTGAACGTTTTCAGCGTAAAGTGTATGGTGGCCTGAAGGGACAGATCAGGCTGGCAGTGTTGTGGCGGGATCTGGAGCAGGCTGTGTTGAGCGGCTGCAGTAAACCGCTGCGGGTGTTGGATGTGGGTGCCGGTTTCTCCCAGTTGTCGATTCGACTGGCCGGGCTGGGTCATCAGGTGGTGGTCAATGATCTCTCGGAGAAGATGCTATCCGCCGCTCGTCTGAGCGCAGAGCAGGAGGCTGGCGTGGTTGATCGTATAAGCTGGCATCAGGGCCCCTTTCAGAGCCTTTCAGTGGATGAGCTGGGGCAGTTCGATCTGGTCATGAGCCACGCTCTATTGGAGTGGCTGGCCGAGCCTAAAACACTTATCCCAGCCCTGAAACCTTTTCTACTGCCGGAAGGCCAACTCTCGCTCACTTTCTACAACTACCACTCGCTGGTCTACCGTAACCTGATCCGGGGTAACTTCAATATGCTGAAGCGGCCCGAGTTTGTGCCTGACCCCGACAGTCTGACGCCCGGTAATCCGCTGTTGCCTGAGCAGGTGCGGCAGTGGTTGGCCGACGCGGGGCTGGAGATAGTTGGCAGCAGTGGTGTGCGGGTGTTTAACGACTATGTGACTACGCTGCGTGGCGGTAATGCAGTGCCCGAAGCGGTGATCGAGATGGAGCTGGATTACTCACGGCAGGAGCCCTATCTCTGGCTCGGGCGCTATGTGCATCACATCTGTCGGTTAGCGGTAGATACGCGGTGTGCGTAACGGCATGCGGGTGATCAGCTCGTAGCCGATGGTGCCCGCGTGTTTGGCCACCTCGTTCATCGGCAACCCCCGGCCCCAGAGAACCACCTCGTCACCCAGTTTGGTGTCGGGCAGGTCGGTGACATCCACCGTGATCATGTCCATGGATACCCGCCCCACCAGCGGCGCGCGCCGACCATTGACCAGCACCGGTGTGCCATTCACTGCTGTGCGTGGATAGCCGTCGCCATAGCCGATGGCGATGGTGGCAATGCGGGAAGGACGCTCTGCCCGCCAGGCGGCGGTATAGCCAACGGCCTCTCCAACAGGGATTTCACGCAACGCAATGACGGCCGATTTCAGGGTCATTACCGGTAGCAGTTTATCCCCTTCAGGGTGGGCGGTATTAAATGGTGATCCGCCGTAGAGCATATAGCCAGGGCGGTTCCAGTCGGCCCGTG
>JAKSCN010000262.1 GCA_022360595.1 Chromatiales bacterium | reverse complement strand
GAGCGGGCCACCAGCTCTTTTCCCGTACCCGTTTCACCGTTTACCAACACATCAGCGCCCGTGTCGGCGAGCTGCGCGATAGTCGCACGCAAACGCTGGATCATTGGCGTCTTACCAATGATACGGGGACCGGGTGCACTCTGTGCCTCCAGCTCTATCCGCAGATTACGGTTTTCCAGTGTGAGCGAGCGTTTGTCCAGGGCGCGCCGCACCGTTTCACTGAGGGTTTCGGCAGCGAAAGGTTTCTCAATGAAGTCGTAGGCGCCATCACGAATAGCGTTAACCGCCATTGAGATATCACCGTGACCCGTCACTAAAATTACCGGCAGATCACTGTCAATAGCCATCACCTTCTCTAGAAAAGTGATGCCATCCATTCCTGGCATTTTGATATCGCAAACCACCACACCCGGCCAGTTATACTCAAGCAGGGGGAGTGCTTTTTCGGCACTGTTGAAACACTCCACGGTGAAACCGGCCAGCTCTAAAGTCTGTTGGTTGGCAATACGGATATGCTTTTCATCATCAATGAAAAAAACGCTCTGCTTCATAACTACTCAGTTTAGATCGTCGAAGAATTCAGTGTATGGGTTTCCAGAACCAATAGAAACAGCCTACTCAACCCGCTTGCTCATTCAAAGGAACATCTTCTGGTGCATCAGCTTGGGGTAGCTCCAGGGTAAACACAGCACCGGCCTGTTGATCATTGGCCGCATAGAGCAGTCCGTTCATCCCGTCGACAATACGGTGGGAGATAGAGAGCCCCAGCCCCAGACCACGACCCTCTTCCTTAGTGGTGAAAAAGGGGTCGAAGATACGGGTGAGATTCTCCTCCGCAATACCAGGACCACTATCCAGAATGCGAGTAATGACCCGCAGGCCCTGCACCTTGGCGGAGATCTCTATGTCACGTTTTTCCAGCGCCTCCACAGCATGGATAGCATTACCGATCAGATTCACCAGCACCTGCTCAAGCTGCACCATATCGGCCATTACATAGAGCTCTGTTTCCGGCAGTTGGATATCGATCTCGGTATTGGTCTCACGAATCCGGGGAGCCAAAATCTGCACCGAATTCTCTATCGCCGCGGTCAATGAAACGCTTACCACCTGGCCCGTTGTTTTGCGCGAGAAGACCTTCAGTTGCGTACTGATCCGCGCCATCCGCTCTGTCAGCCCCGAGATCTGCTCCATATTCCAACAGGCGTCATCAACCCGCTCATTGTTGATCAAGGCCCGAGCATTATCGGCATAGGAGCGAATGGCCGCCAATGGCTGATTCAATTCATGACTAATGCCCGTCGACATCTGGCCCAAGGCGGCCAGTTTGGCCGCTTGGATCAATTGATCCTGCGTGTCACGCAACGCCTTTTCAGTTCGGCGGTGCTCTTCAATCTCACGCATTAAGCGGGTGTTGCTGGCGGTTAGATCTTTGGTACGCTCTTCGACACGCGCTTCGAGCTGACCGTGGGCCTGGCGCAAAGCCTCCTCTTGAGCAACACGGTAGCTGATATCATGAACCGTCGCGATGCGTTTTGAATCGCCGGATAGACGCAGTGTTCCGATAGAGAGTTCTACCGGAAACACGAAATTGTCTTTATCCAGCGCCTCCACCTCGATGGTGCTTACATGGCTGCCCCCACCCGCGAAAATCGCTCTAATCTGTTCACGGCTCTGGTTGGAGAAACAGCCAAAAAAGTGCTCACCTTTTAATGCGCCGAAATCATAACCAAACAGCTCGTGGGCCTTACTGTTTCCCAATTCAATGGTGCCGGACATATCCATGAGTAGCAAACCAGCTTGGGTATTCTCCAGAATTACACGAATTTTTGCCTCATTGGCCTCAAGGTTGCGCTTTACCTGCTGCTCAAAACGAGCGCGATCAAGCAGGCGCTTGCGTCTTTGATGAACGATCAGCAGTATCAGCAGCACAATACCAAACAGCACAACAGAGAGAAAAACCGCCCGCCACATCTGCAGATCAACACGGGTCAACCGGGCCAGAATATGCACCTTCCAACCTGCTTCGGGCATGGGATATTCCAGTACCAGGAAGGATGTAGCTTTGGGGCCGTAGACCTGCAACTCGCTCTTATCCGGCGTTAATCTGCTCAGCTTGGCGGCAAGCGGGCGCAGTTCAGCATCACGATAGCGTTTGCTATCGTTAATTCGCTTAAGCACGTCGGGTGCCAGTGGCTCCAAGGTGTTAAAGCGCCATCCCGGGTTAGTGGTACTGAAAATAACCCCGTCCGGATCGGTGACAATAAACTCAGACTCCGGCCGTTTCCAACTCTGCTCGAAAGTGGCTAAGGTGATTTTCATCACCACTGCACCCAGAATCTCACCCTGGTGACGGACCGGGTAGGCAAAGTAATAACCACGTCTGTTAGAGGTAGTGCCCAGTGCAAAATAGCGGCCCAATTTACCCTCCATTGCCTCCTTGAAATAGGGGCGATAGGAGAAGTTTCGGCCAATGAAAGGACGCTCTGACTGCCAGTTGGATGCGGCAATGGTTAGCCCATCCGCATTCATCAAGTAGGTGTCCGACGCATCGGCAATATCATTAATGGTTGAGAGGTAGCGGTTAAGGGCGTCGATACGATCAGGGTTGGCGGGGTCTTTCAGCAACTGAACCAACCTGCGATTGGTAGCCAACAGTTCGGGCAGAAACTCGTACTTTTCCAATTGCCCTTGGAGACTGGCGACATAGAGGTTGAGTTGCTGACGACTCTCCCGTTCGAGATTTTCGAGGGCCTGTTCACGGGTTAGCATGGCAACCTGCCAAACGAACAAAATCAGCACCACGATAACGGCATAGAGTACCGGGCGGGAGATTCGATATCTGCTGGCAGTCGTTGTCTGCTCCATGCGCCCAGTGTAGGACAAAGCATGCAGCAGGTCGATTTCTACCGGAAGTTTTTTATTCACAAATAAAAACCCCGCTCACAGAGCGGGGCTTTCACGATAGTCGGGCAGAGCGAGTGATTAACTCTTGGTCTGCTTACGTATCTTCTCGATAGCGCGCAATTGGGCAACTGCTTCAGCCAGCTCGGCCTGAGCCTTGGCGTACTCAAAATCGGCCTGCTGTCCTTGCAGAGCATCTTCTGCACTACGCTTCGCTTCCAGCGCCGCCGCTTCATCAAGATCGGCCGCCCTCAAAGCAGTATCAGCCAATACAGTGACAACATGAGGCTGAACTTCCAAAATCCCGCCAGAGACATAGAAGTGCTGCATTTCACCCCCACCAGTGTCCACTCGAACCTCGCCAGGCTTGAGTCTGGTCACCAGAGGGGTGTGTCTCGGTGCGATACCCAACTCACCCATGGAACCTGGGGCATACACCATCTCGGCTTGGCCTGAGTGGATCGCACCCTCTGCACTCACGATATCAACATGGATAGTCATCGCCATTTACGTTCTCCTACTGACCTGGTCAGCCAACACAGTGACTATATGCGGCTGAACTTCGAGAATTCCGCCGGTAATATAGAAGCACTGCATTTTCCCCCCGCCAGTATCAACTCTAACTTCCCCAGATTTAAGTCTAGTCACCAATGGCGCATGCCTTGGTGAAATACCCAACTCACCCATAGTACCTGGGGCATAAATCATCTCAGCCAGACCGGAGTGAATCTCACCCTCTGCATCCACGATATCAACGTGGACTGTCATCGCCATGATGGTTCTCCTGCGCGGAGTGTGGGACTAATTAGTCGCCAGCACCACGCTCAACTGCTTCTTCGATACCGCCAACCATGTAGAAAGCCTGCTCCGGCAGGTGATCATACTCACCTTCAAGGATAGCTTTAAAACTGGAAATGGTGTCTTTTACAGAGACGTATTTACCAGGTGCACCGGTGAATACCTCGGCCACGAAGAAAGGCTGAGACAGGAAGCGCTGCATCTTACGAGCACGGGCAACGGTCTGCTTATCTTCTTCAGACAGCTCATCCATACCCAGAATCGCGATAATATCTTTCAGCTCTTTATAGCGCTGCAAGGTACCCTGTACGCCACGGGCAACATCGTAGTGCTCCTGACCAACAATGTGTGGATCAAGAATACGGGAGGTGGAGTCAAGCGGATCAACCGCAGGGTAGATACCCAGCTCGGCAATCTGACGAGACAGTACCAAGGTCGCATCCAAGTGAGCAAACGTGGTAGCGGGGGAGGGGTCAGTCAAGTCATCCGCAGGTACGTATACGGCCTGGAATGAGGTGATCGAACCAGTCTTGGTGGAGGTAATACGCTCCTGCAACACACCCATCTCAGCAGCCAGAGTAGGCTGGTAACCTACCGCAGAAGGCATACGACCCAACAGTGCAGATACCTCGGTACCCGCCAGGGTGTAACGATAGATGTTGTCAACGAACAGCAGTACGTCACGACCTTCGTCACGGAAGTTTTCCGCAATGGTCAGACCTGTCAGAGCAACTCGCAGCCTGTTTCCGGGCGGCTCATTCATCTGACCGTATACCAGGGCAACCTTATCGAGTACGCCACCTTCTTCCATCTCGTGGTAGAAGTCGTTACCCTCACGAGTACGCTCACCAACACCGGCGAAT
>JAKSCN010000413.1 GCA_022360595.1 Chromatiales bacterium | reverse complement strand
GACCTGGATGATCTGATCAAAGGGAGTGATTTTGAAAACCTCGATCTGCTGCCCGCCGATTTCTCATACCGTAATATGGACCTGATGCTGGGTGAAGCGAGCAAACCGGCCAAACAGTTGTTGAAGTTGCTTCGCCCGCTGTCTCAGGAGTACGATCGAATTTTTCTCGATTGCCCGCCGAGTATCTCGCTGGTGTCTGAGAATATCTTTCGGGCGGCGGATGCGCTGCTTATCCCGACGATTCCCACCACCTTGTCTTTGCGCACCTATGAACAGTTGTTGGAGTTTCTTGATGGGCATAAGGTCAACGGCGTGAAACTCATGCCCTTTTTCTCGATGGTGGATCGTCGTAAACGCATGCACCTGGATATGCTGGAGAACTTACCGGAGCAGTACCCGGAACTGCTTGAGGCCTTTATTCCGTACGCCAGTGATATTGAACGCATGGGTATCCACCGTTCACCCCTGGGGGCATACGCGTTTAACAGCACGGCGGGGCAAGCCTATAGACGCTTGTGGGAAGAGGTTAAAGCGGGGTTGTGACCCAGTGCTGTTCCCTAACTTTTGAAGAAATTGCTTCGGTATCTTTGCTACATTCGGGGCTTAAACAAACTACAGTTGTTTGAGCCATGCAAAACCACAATGCCGTTTACCCACTCCCCAAATTGGGGAGGGTGTCATAGGTTGCAACCATTCCTCAGTTAAGCAGAGATTGCCAATGCCTCTTATGCTGTATATGCAGCAGTTGTCGGTTCCGGCCGATAGCTCTGTTCTGAGCTGCTTCTGGACGGTTCAAGTTCATATGTGCCGCAATCAGAACTGCTCTGCTTTTCGTTGATTAGCTCTGAGATAATGATCATCATCTCTTGGCTGGCCACCTCTGCAGCTTGGTACTCGCGGAGAATCTCCTCTTTCAGTGTATTGTAATCATCGCCGTGATTGGTAATGGCCTCCAATGCATGATGAATATGTTGATGCACCAACTGGTGCGGTGTGTCCAGACGGCTGTATGAGGGAAGGTGACTAAACATTGCCTGCCCTTCATCTGACGTGAGCCACTGTCCGAATCGGCAGGTGTTGTGATCGACCATAACCGCGTTCCACTCTTTCGAGTTTGGGCCGGTTTCAAATGCGCGGTAACCGTTCTGCATATAGATCATGTGGTCAACTTTTATCAGTGATGCGTTGGCAATCACTTTACTGTGGCAGACAGTCTGATGTGTTTTTACCGCAATGTTGGCAAACTGACTGAAATCGTCGGAAAACCGGTTAATCACTTCGCTGGAGCTGTCCGCCATGGTGCCCATTGTTTTTGAATCGTTGGCCATCGATTCGGTGGCTTTACTGAATGCCTGGATGATGTGCTCGACACTGGCGGTCGCCTTTTTGGTCTCCTCGGCCAGTTTTTTTACCTCATCGGCGACAACGGCAAAACCCCGGCCATGTTCCCCGGCTCGGGCTGCCTCAATAGCCGCGTTCAGGGCCAGCAGGTTGGTTTGGTCAGCTATACCGGTGATCATCGATAGCACGTCAAACACTTCGGAGCTGCTCTCACTCAGCTCTTGGGATGAGTTCTGAATGGCGGTGATCATCTCAATCAACTGGGACAGTTTCGAGGTCACATCGTGAATGGACTCTTGTCCTGCAACTGCAATGTTTACAGCGTCATTGGAGATCGCCTCAACCTGCGACATCTCGCTATTGATATGGGTAAGGTCGTTTTGATTGTGCTCCAGGTTGGTCAATAGCGCCTCGGACTTCAGATCGGAGATATTACTGCGCAGCTTCTCCATCTGCCTCTGCTCATAGGCGTGCTTAATCGCCTGAAGTGATTTATTGATCTCCTTAATCGACTCTTTATAGCTACCGTGCAGGCCTTGATGCAGGCAGTTTCGGTGAAATTTGTTTCTTTCCACCAAGCTAAATGCGCTGTGCACCTCTTTGGCGAAGGTCTCTTCCTGATCGCGCCCTTCATTGATCTGCCAGGCGGTTTCCGCCAGTTCATGGGTGGGGTCGATGCCGGTAATACGGTAATTCATATCGCCCTTGATGATCGCCTCTCCCATCGCCTTGAATTTATTCAGCATATCCGCGTTGTTTTGAATGCTTTTCACGCGTACGGCAAAAACGATTATCCCGACGATAAGGTAGCCGATAGGAATTGGATCCAGACCGTACCGGCCAAACTCGATTGCAGCGATTAAAAAGAGTAGACCAAGTGATAATTTAGCGTGAAAGTCGGAGCTAAATTTCCAAGACAAAATGTTCATAGTCTTTACCGAACTGATTGAGTTTATTATTAACTAAGGCGGTAGAGGCTTCGATAGCCCGTGCAGCGCCTGCTTGTTTCTCAGCAGCCAACATTTCTTGGTAAAGTGGCGTTATAACTTTGAGCGCTTGTGGTCTGGGATAACGCCTTACCGAATAGTAACCAACAACTTCATTTCTATCGTTATAACTGGGAGTGACGTTTGCGAAGACCCAATAGTGGTCACCATTTTTACAGAGGTTTTTGACATACCCGAAAAATTCGTTGCCGCTTTTCAGCGTCTCCCACATCATGTGAAAGACAGCACGGGGCATATCGGGGTGACGAATGATATTGTGCTGAATACCAAGCAGCTCATGCTCGGGGTATCCGGCAATATCCATAAAAATACGGTTGCAGTAGGTAATGCGTCCCTTCAGATCGGTTTTCGAAATGATGAAATCATCTTCTTTTAGAGTCCTTTCCTTATGCGTTGGCGTTATTTTTCTTTTCATTGCAAAAAGGTTTTTATCGGTTGCAGACACCTCTGGTTATCGGTGAGGATTCACGAATCTTTAATGATAATTTGAGCAATGGGTCAAATTTTCTAGGAAGCTTTTTCCTGCGAGAGCAGGTAATAGACGGCGGGCACCAACAGCAGGCTGACCAGGGCGGAGAAGAGCAGGCCGGAGACAATGGTTACCGCCAGTGGCTGAAGCATTTCGGCCCCTTCACCAATGGCCAAAGCAAGTGGCAACATGCCTACTACAGTGGTCAGTGTGGTCATCAGAATGGGACGAATGCGCAGACGCACCGCTTCCGAAATGGCGGCTAACAGCGGCAGCGCTTTAGCGCGCTGCAGCTCAATGTATTCAACCAGAACAATCGCATTGTTGACCACGATGCCGGCCAGCATGATCAGGCCTAGCCAGGTGGGCATGGAGAGCGGGAGCCCGGTAACCATCTGGCCCAGGACTACACCGATAATGGCAAAGGGTACGCTGAGGATAATCACCAGAGGGTTTTTCAGCGACTCGTATTGCACCGCCATCACCACAAAGACCAGGAACAGGGCCAGCCCAAGCAACTGGTGGCTGAGGCTCTCACCCTCTTTTTGGGTCTCCAGATTGCCGGCTTCATAGACGGTATAACCGGCAGGCACCTGAAGATCGGCTATCGCCTGCATGGCCAGCTGTGTGGTCTCGGCCAGATTGGCGTCTTTATTCAAAAATCCGCTCACCTCCACAATACGCTGCTGCTTATCCCGGACAATCGTCGAGGGAGTTGGTAGCAGGCGCAGTGTGGCGATATCACTCAGACGAATGGGGGTGCGTGGGCTGTTGTTCGTGAACAGAATAATATTCTCGATATCAGCCGGATTGTCGATATCCGTCCGCTTGAGACGTAGCAGCACATCGATTGAGCGGTCGTCGATAATGAAATCGGTTACATTGCTCCCCTGCAGGGCGAAACGGATCGCCTTACCCACATCGGCGATGGTAAGCCCGTAGCGGCTGGCACGCTGGCGATCGACTTCGATAGAGAGCTCCTGGGTTTTGCTTTCAGCGGTATGTTGCAGGTTACGCAGACCGGGAACGCCTGTAATACGCTCTTTTACCCGATCGGCCAGTTTCTCCAGTATCTTCAGATCGGGGCCTTTCAGACGCAGGGCAAAATCGTCATCACTGTTACTGAAACGGAT
>JAKSCN010000502.1 GCA_022360595.1 Chromatiales bacterium | reverse complement strand
TTAGGGCCTGTTAACACTAGTTGCTCCAAACACCTCGTATTATGGTTCCCTTTCCAGGTTCAGAGCTGATAGCCAACTCTCCGCCCGACAACTTCGCACGCTCACGCATACTACTCAAACCGAAGCCTGACTTTTTAACCTGTGTATTATGGTCAAACCCAATACCGTTATCTTCAATATGCAAATCTATACGCTGTCTGACTGCGGTTATATTGATATAGACGAAGTCCGCATTAGCATACTTGGTAATGTTATTGAGCGCTTCTTGTATTATTCTGAAAATGACCACCTTTTGCGTATCGGTAAGCGCCGACTCATCAATGGCAAAACTGGTCTCCAGTTTAATCGATTGAAAAGTCTCTCTAAACTCACGGGTAAACCAGTTCAAGGTGGCTAAAAGTCCGATATCATCAAGAATTGATGGCCTCAACCCCATTGAGATCCGTCGCACCTCTTCGATGGTAAGGGTGACTATATTGAGCAGGGACTTAAAGTTCAGTAGCTCTTCGCTGTTATCTTCGCCCTTATCCTTCTCTGGAGACAGCTCCTGGAGCCTAAGCTTTATCACCGTCAAGCTCTGCCCGATGCTATCGTGCAGTTCGGCGGCAATGCGTTTACGCTCCTCTTCATGCGCGTTTAGCAGTTGTGACGATAGTGACTGTAGTTTTGACTCGGTCTTGATAAGCGACTCACGAACTTGCAAATGGCTATGCTTTTCGCTCATCAGATGTTTATTGACTCGGTCAAGCTCCCGGCTTTTATCTTTGATTTGGGTGATAAGATCCTGGCTATAGCTTTCCAACAGATATTTATCCCACAGGCTGTCGCTAATATCCTGTATGATCAGTACAGCCCCGTTAGAGCCCGAGGTGCCCTTCCCGTTTCTCAAGCGCGACCGCTGGATCGTTAGATGCAGACTCCTGTCGATGACATAGTCATATATCTCTACCGACTCATAACCGGTATCTTCGGATAAACTCCACAGGTCATCCCAACATGCCGCCAGTTCACACTCCTCATTGGAGCAGGAGGGGTGAAAAAGATCGTGAATGGTCTTTCCTTTTACCCCTTTGACGCTGCCTTTATACCAGTCTTCAATGGTCTTATTGACCCTAACAACGTCACCGGCGTTATCTAAAAAACAGATCAGTTGGGAAAGGTGGTCAATACTGGCTTCCCACTCTTGCTTTGCCGCAACAATTTTATCGAAGTCCCCCAAATCAACAGCACTTATGGCAATATTGTTCAGGGCCAGCGATAGGATATCACTGACAATATAGAGATATGCCATATCCTGCTCGGACAGCATCGCCTGATCAGCAGGGTAATTGATGACAATAGAAAATCGTTTATCGTTATTGGTCAGAATACTGACATAGACTCTGCCTTCGTCCGCTCTCTCTCTTATTGTTACCCTTCCATCAACATCATGTTCTTCGGATATTTGTGATATCAGCCTCATCACCACTTTGATATTCTCTTGGGTATAGCCATGATTGCTGATGATGAAAAAGGGATTATCCGATCCCATTTCGTCCGAAATAATAACTATTATGCTGTCAGCCGTAATAGTGGCTTCAAGTAACGCGACAGTCTCTCTGGACAACGTATCGATATCTGCACAATTTCTTGCACAGTCCGCAAATTTCTTAAACGGGTATAAACCCAAGTGATACGGGTTTTGCTTTCGACTGTTTTCCATTATCGTTTGTTCTAAGTTTGGAAAAAATCGGCATATTCTCCATACCCCACGAACATACCGATTTTAATCAAAGGTTGATTACAATATAGGATAGCTCAATATCGCCGGGTTAATAGAATACGTAAAAGCATAGCGCATGAATTTGTACTTTCAGCTTTTTTACAAAGCAGCAGCAGTACTATTTTTGATCTAGAGAACGAGAACCATACCTGTTACCACAAGCAGTTGCTCACCATTACCATTTACAAAGACAATTGAGTTTGATTTGCATTAGTTACAGCTACAGTAAAACCCGCACGGAGGTATTCCGCATTTCCCATAAACACCCCCTCTTCTACCTATTCTCCCTAAGCGGATTGAATTCACAAAACAAGCGCACATACTAAAAGTACTAGGGCCTGTTAACACTAATTTAATCATCACTGCCAATGGCCATTTTTTTGTCCAGCAAGGCAGAAGGAGCGCCGTGTAGTGAGCCTACACAAGCAACTGATAACGCGGCTGGGCGAAAAAATGGCCTGGCCCCTCATGTATTTAGAAAAAGGGGTTGAGCCTAAAAAAGCACCACTCGGTGTTACTCGTTACCCATTTGGAACGACCAAACTGCGCTCCTTGTGCCTTGATTGGTGCT
>JAKSCN010000258.1 GCA_022360595.1 Chromatiales bacterium | reverse complement strand
GACTTGCACCTCTACAACAAGACCATCACCCTGGAGACTGCGCTCGATGAAAAGGGTGCACGCATCAAAGGTCGCTATGACAAGCCCAACGAACACGACATTCTGACTGGGACTCAAGCCGACGGTACGGCCTACTTCCCGGATGACAAGGATCACACCTGCAACAATTGGACAAGCAGCAGTGAGGGAAGCGCGCAGGTGGGGCATCACGATCGGCATGGCGGCGGCAATACCTCCTGGAACTCTGCACACCCGAGTCGCGGTTGCAGCCAGGCAGCGCTTAGAAAGACGGGTGGTGCCGGAAAGTTCTATTGCTTTGCCGCAGATTGATTAGGGTCTGTTAACAAGCTCTAAGCATTTGGGGGCAGGAATAAGTGAAGCCAAATTTTAAGCCTGGGAAAAATATCGCAATAAAAGTACCCGCTCACGAATTCGAAAAAACGGTCAATTTCTATAAAGCAGTATTGGGGTTGAAGCAGATAGATGTGGATTCGCCGGATCAGTTTGATTCGGTAGCATTTGAATTTGGCGATAAAAACCTATGGGTCGATAAAATATCGGGAATAAGCCAAGCGGAAATATGGCTGGAAATCGAAACGGATAATGCAGTTGAAGCGAAAAAATACCTGGAAGGCCAGGGCTGTGCAGTTAGAGATGAGATTGAGCCGTTGCCGCCGACCCTTAATGGGTTTTGGTTGAGCAGCCCATCCAATATTATCCACTTGGTGGTGGAGTAACGGCAGATAATCATGGGAGCGATGTCTGCGTGCTTTGGACGGTTTCACGCTTGGTCCTGCAAGTGAAGCGCTTTTCTTTCAAATTCCTTATCTCCCTATTCAGAGCAGCCAATCAAATTAGTGTAACAGGCCCTCATAAAACCCTGCTGAGGCAGTGGGTATTAAAGTTTTGAATACTGGGGTTGTTCATATTTTAAGGTAAATCATAGATATTTAATACAGTAATCGCATTACTGTATTATTTTGTGTTGACGTGTCTCAAGGTTATGGCTAAGCTGTTTTTTTATTTCAAACAGAAACGCTGTTACTGTTTTTTGCTGATCGGTCTTAAATGATGAAACTGAAGCAAATTGCCGACGTCGCCATGGGATACTCGTTTCGCTCGCGCCTGGAGCGGGTCGATGGTGGTAATATCTCCGTGATTCAGATGAAGGATCTCTCTGAGGACAATCAACTTGAAGTTTCCAATTTGATGCAGATTGATAAGGAAGGCATGAAGCGTCCACAGTTCGTACAGCAGAACGACATTGTTTTGCGCTCCAGGGGGCAGACCTACACCGCCGTACTTATCGACCAGGATGTGGGGGAGGCTGTTCTCGCCGCGCCTCTGCTACGCATCCGGGTGGGTGAGGCGGTGTTGCCCGCCTACCTGTACTGGTATATCAATCTGCCGGCCACCCAGGCATGGTTGATGAGTCAGGCGGAGGGCACCAAAACACCCATGATCAGCAAACAAGTGCTGGAGGGCATGGAAGTGGTCGTTCCGCCGCTCAAACGGCAGCAGACCATTGTACAACTGGCGGCGCTGGCGGCCGATGAGCAGCGCCTCATGCAAGAGCTGGCTCGCAAGCGCAAACAGTATATGGAAGGAATTCTGATGCAGGCTGCATCGGGAGCCCGGTAGAGAATGCTGCCGGGTCTGTAGGTGGTCGGGCCGGTGCTGCAACACCAACCCGACCGAGTCTCAAATGAATGAAACTCTTTGGAAACTTAAGTATGAGTATCAAAATAGGAAATTACAACTTTGAAGGGCCCCACAACATCACAAACTACCTGGAAAACAGGTCGGGGGTTTACGTGGTACTGGCGCGCAGCTCCATCAATCACAGTTGGAATGTGGTCGATATCGGTGAATCCACCCATATCAGGAACCGTATTGAAAACCACGATCGCAACTACTGCTGGAAAAAACAGGGCTTTACCAGCTTAGCCATCGCGGTTAACTACTGCACTGAAGGAGAGCGTATGCGCATTGAAAAAGAGCTGCGCACGCACTTCGACCCGCCGTGCGGTAAGCAGTAAGATGGTGGTGCCCGGTAGGCATCTGCCGGGCATTCAGTCAGAAGAAGGTAAGAAGAGACGTGACGAGCAACACACAGATAGAGCAAAAAGATATCAACAGCGCAGCCTGGGCGGCCTGCGACAGCTTTCGTGGCGCGGTGGACCCTGCCCAATACAAGGACTACATCCTGGTTATGCTGTTTGTGAAATATATCTCTGATGTGTGGAGAGACCACTACAACATCTACAAAGCGCAGTACGGTGACGACACTGTGCGCATCCACCGCAAATTGAGCCGGGAACGCTTTGCGCTGCCCTATCTGGAAATTAATGATGAAGAGACGGGCGAGGTCCAGGAGACATTCATTGCCGACTTCTACAATCTCTACGAGCGTCGCAATGCGCCCAACATCGGCGAGCTGATCAACAGAGTGTTGGACGCCATTGAAGAGGCGAACAAACTGAAACTGGAGGGTGTTTTCCGCAATATTGACTTCAACTCTGAAGCCAATCTGGGTAAAACCAAAGACCGGAATCGTCGACTCAAGCATCTGTTGGAGGATTTCCACAAACCCCAGCTCGATATGCGGCCCAGTCGTGTCTCTGAAGATGTAATCGGCAATACCTACATCTATCTTATCGAGCGGTTCGCCTCAGATGCCGGCAAAAAGGCCGGTGAGTTTTACACGCCCCATAAGGTCTCCGAACTGGTGGCCAGACTGGCTGCGCCAAAGCCGGGTGACCGGATCTGCGATCCAAGCTGTGGGTCCGGTGGCCTGCTTATTGAGGCTGCTCGTGAAGTGGGTGATCGCAACTACGCGCTGTTTGGTATGGAAGTGAACGGCAGCACCTGGGCCTTGGCGCGCATGAACATGTTTCTGCATGGTGCTGACGCCGCTCGCATCGAGTGGTGCAATACCCTCACCAGTCCGGCGCTGGTGGAGAACGATGGCCTGATGACGTTTGATGTGGTTGTCGCCAACCCTCCCTTCTCCCTGGACAAGTGGGGAGCCGATGATGTTGAACACGATCGCTTCAACCGCTTCTGGCGTGGCATGCCGCCCAAGTCAAAAGGTGACTGGGCCTTTATCAGTCACATGGTGGAAGCGGCTCATGAGAAGCAGGGGCGCGTTGCGGTTGTTGTCTCCCATGGTGTGCTGTTCCGGGGTGGTGCTGAAGGGCGCATTCGCCGGAAGATGGTTGAAGACAATTTGCTGGATGCGGTTATTGGTTTGCCCGGTAATCTGTTTCCGACAACATCCATTCCGGTCGCCATCATGGTGTTTGATCGCAGCCGTGAGAAAGATGGCGCCAACCATGCCCGCACAGATGCGCTGTTTATCGATGCCAGTGGCAAGGGCAATTATCTGCCGGGTAAGAATCAGAACGTACTGTCAGGAGAACATATTGAACGTATCGCCAACGCCTATGAAGTGCGTGAAGATATGGAAAAGTATGCACACGTAGCCACTTTTGAAGAGATTCGGGAAAATGAGTTTAATCTCAATATCCCCCGCTATATCGATACCGCCGAAGCGATGGATCAGGTTGATATTGAGGAAGTGCAGAAAGATATCGACAGAATCGAAAGCGAGCTGGCCGATGTGCGCCAAAAAATGAGTGACTACCTGAAAGAGGTCGGGTTATGAAGCAGAATGGATGGCCTACAAAACCCTTGGGGGAAATTGCTGTTTTCAAGTCTGGCAGCACGCCCAGTAAGTCGAACTCCGGTTATTGGGGTGGCGATACGCCTTGGGTCTCAGCAAAAGACCTGAAATCATTCGTTATATCCGATTCAATCCTTAAATTGACCGATTCGGGAAAGTCCGTCGCTAAAATGGCGCCGGAGAATTCACTGTTGATTTTAGTGCGAGGAATGACGCTCCACAAAGATATTCCGATATCAGTCGCCGGCCGGGAAGTTGCATTCAATCAGGATATCAAGGCATTAATCGTATCTGAGGGCATAGAGCCAAACTATCTGATGTATTACATGCTTTCTCAGAAGGATAAAATTTTGCAGCTGGTGGATAGTGCCGGGCACGGCACGGGACGCTTAAATACCGACTCGCTTAAAAACTTCCCGATCCTAATGCCTCCCATGAATGAACAGAAGAGGTTTGTGGAAATACTGTCGACGGCCCAGCGTGAAATTGACCTTATAGAGCAAAAACTTGAGCTGCTGAAAAAACAGAAGCGTGGTTTGATGCAGAAACTGTTTACGGTTGAGTAGATAGTGGAAAGGCGGTGGTGTAATGGGTAGACAAGGTTCATCTGATAACGGCGACTGCAATAGTCGCTGTGATGAACAATACCTGTCGCAGATTCCTGCATTACAGCAGCTCATCAATCTTGGTTTTCAGTACCTCGCACCCAAACAGCTCATCAAAGAGCGGGGCGGAAAGCACAGCAACGTGCTGTTGGAAGAGATACTGCGCAAGCAGCTAAAGGTAATCAACCGTATTCAATATCGGGGTGGTGAGTACCGTTTCAGTGAAGAGAATATTCAGTCGGCTATCGAGAAACTGAAGTATGTCTCCTACGACGGTTTGCAGCGGACCAATGAAGCTATCTACGATCTCCTTAGTCTGGGTATCGCTCTCGAACAGTCTGTCGAAGGCAATGCCAAGAGCTTCAACCTGCACTATATCAACTGGAAATGTTGGGATAAGAATCTGTTCCATGTGGCTGCTGAGTTCAAGGTAACTCGATCACGCGGCAGTGATAAGGTTCAGCCCGATATTGTCCTGTTTGTCAACGGCATTCCTTTTGCAACGATTGAGTGTGAGTCGCCCAATACAGAGGTAAAGCAGGCGATAGAGCAATCTATTCGCTATCAAGGGGATGGGTATATTCCTAAGCTGTTTACCTATGTGCAGCAGGTGTTGGCCGTTAATGCAAACCAAGCCTATCATGCGACAGCAGGAACGCCGGCACGCTTTTGGGCGGTTTGGCAAGAGCAGACCGACTCTGAAGCAGCAGTGGCAAAGAGCATCAACAGCCCGCTCACGGATGAAGAGAAGAATGCGCTCTTCTCCGGCCGATTCGCGGCTGCGCGCGAGTACTTTGATACGCAGGGTGCGGAGGGCGAACGGGAGGTGTCGGTGCAGGATAGGGCGCTCTATAGCTTGTGCCGCCCTGAACGCCTACTGGAATTGGCTTACAAGTTCACGGTGGTTGAAGGAGGGTTGAAAAAGATCGCTCGCTATCAGCAGTATTTTGTCATCAAATCAACCCTGGAACGAGTGAAGCAACTTGATGGTGAGGGGCGTCGCCGGGGTGGCATCATCTGGCACACCCAGGGCTCAGGCAAGTCTTTAACCATGGTGATGCTGGCGCGTAATCTGGCGCTTGATCCAGCGATAGTCAATCCCCGTATTGTTTTGGTGACAGATCGTGACGATCTGGATCGACAGCTTGGTAACACCTTTTCTGCCTGTGGGCTGGATCCCTGCCGTGCGACCTCTGGTCGCCATCTGTTGGAGCTGGTCAGTGAACAGAAGGCCGGTATTGTCACCACACTGATTCACAAGTTTCATCAAGCCCTCAATGTCAAAAAGCACCGTGATGAGTCGGCGGATATTTTTATGTTGGTTGATGAGAGTCATCGCACCAACTTTGGCCTCTTCTCCGCGCGTATGCGACAGATGTTTCCCAACGCCTGTTATCTCGGGTTTACCGGCACGCCTCTGCTTAAAAAGGAGAAGAACAGCTTTACCAAGTTTGGTGGTTTGATTGAGCCTCACTACTCCATCACCCAAGCGGTGAACGATCATGCGGTGGTGCCGCTGCTCTATGAAGGCCGCCACGTGGAGATGCTTCAGAATCAAGAGGTCATAGATCTCTGGTTTGAGCGCCGCACCACGGGATTAACGAAGGAGCAGCAAGCAGACCTGAAAAGAAAATATACCCATGCCGCGATGTTGAGCAAGGCGGACCAAGTGATCTATATGCATGCACTGGATATCAGTATGCACTATCGGTCAACTTGGCAAGGGAGTGGTTTTAAGGCGCAGTTGGTGGCGCCTAGTAAAGCAGCGGCACTTAAGTACCATCGGTTTCTTGCAGAGATTGGTGCTATCTCGTCAGCCGTGATTATCTCCCCGCCAGAAAGCCGGGAAGGCTATGATGAAGGGGAGGGTAAGCCTAGTGACGAAGTGATTAGCTTTTGGCAGGCCATGATGAAGCGCTACGGCTCGGAGGAGGAGTATGTCAAGCAGACCATCAGCCAGTTTAAATCCAGCGGCGAGCCGGAAATCCTCATTGTCGTGGATAAACTGCTGACCGGTTTCGACGCGCCACGCAACACTGTTCTCTACCTCTGCGCCGTTTTGCGTGAACACACGCTACTGCAGGCTATTGCCAGAGTCAATCGGTTATATGAGAACAAAGAGTTTGGCTACATTGTTGATTACGCCAGTGTGTTGGGCGAGCTGGACAAAGCGCTCACTATGTATAGCGCTTTCGAGGGCTTTGATGAGAATGACCTGAAAGGTGCGTTAACCTCGATAAAGCAAGAGGTCGCCAAGCTTCCCCAGTGCTATTCAGATCTGTGGGAACTGTTTAATGTGCTAGATGACCGGCACGATGAAGAGGCTTGTGAGGTGCTGCTGGCTGACGATGCTCGGCGTGAGGCGTTCTACCAACGCTTGGCGGACTACTCCAGGGTATTGGGTATTGCACTCTCCACTGAACAGTTTACAGTGAGTGTGAGTGATGCAAAACTGAAGCAGTACAAAGAGGACCTGAAGCGCTTCTATAAACTCAAGGCGGCGGTGAAGTTGCGTTATGCCGAAGCGGTCGATTATCGGGACTACGAGCCCAAAATCAAAAAACTACTGGATACCCACATTCAAGCCAATGAGGTGGTTCAGTTAAATAAACCCGTTAATATTTTTGATGAGAAGATGTTTAGGCAGATCAAGGATGACCAGGGCGTCTACGCCACGCAAAGCGTCGCGGCAAAGGCGGATGCCATAGCGCACGCGACCAAGAAAGCTATTACCGAAAGGATGGACGAAGACCCCGCCTTTTATCAGAAGTTTTCGACGTTGATCCAGCAGGTTATTGACAACTTCAGAGCCCAGCGGATATCAGAGTTGGAATATCTCAACACGGTAAGTGATCTTCGCGGCAAGGTGGTGACCTGCCAACATGACGATGCACCAGACAGGCTGGAGGGCAACGAGGATGCCATGGCGTTTTACGGTGTTCTTCAACCGTTTTTTGATACTCATCCACTGTCGGAAGGGCTCAGCAAGGTGGCTGCCGTGGAGACAGCTTTGGCGATTCAAAAGATTTTAAGACGCCATTGGAAAGTGCAGTTCTGGGACGACGACTATGCGCAAAAGTGTGCTGAAAACGACATTGATGACTATCTATTTGACTACGTAAAAGGCGAATACGGCGTTGAACTGAGTCTTGATCAGATGGATGAGATTATCGAGCGCTCAATGCAGATAGCACGCCACAGGATGCCTGGGTGAAGCCATACTCGGGGGCAATCACCTACGGTGGTGAAGAGCTTGTCTATGAGGTGCTGTTTGTCCGCCGTAAGACCCTGGAGATGGCTGTCCATCCAGATTTACGCGTTATCATCAAAGCGCCACAAGGTGTCGATATCCCTGAAATAGAAAAGCGGATTAAACAACGTGCGTGTTGGATCAAAAGACAGCTTGATTACTTTCGCCAATTTTCTCCGCGCATGCCACCCAGGCGTTACATCGGAGGGGAGTCTCATCTCTATCTTGGTCGCCAATACCGGTTGAAACTGATTGAAGACGGTGGCAATAGCATCAAGCTATCCAAAGGGT
>JAKSCN010000457.1 GCA_022360595.1 Chromatiales bacterium | reverse complement strand
GTATCGAATTGGGTCAGTTCCCAAGCACGAGCCTGGTAACGGAAAGGCTTGGAGGTGAGAGAGCCAACCGGGCAGACATCGATAATGTTGCCGGAGAGTTCAGAGTCGACACTCTTCTCGATATAGGTCCCGATGGTCATGTGCTCACCACGACCGGTGGCACCCAGCTCACGGATACCAGCGATCTCCGCACCGAAGCGGACACAGCGGGTACAGTGGATACAGCGGGTCAGATCGGTAGCGACCAAGGGGCCGATATCTTTGTCTTTAACGACACGTTTGCCTTCAACATAACGAGAGACATCACTGCCGTAGCCGAGGGCAACATCCTGCAGTTCACACTCACCACCCTGATCACAGATGGGGCAGTCGAGTGGATGGTTAATCAGCAGAAACTCCATGGTGCCCTTCTGGGCCGCCAATGCCAGGGGCGAACGGGTGAACACCTGCATACCGTCGGTAACAGGGGTTGCGCAAGCCGGCAGCGGCTTCGGCACCTTGGCTACTTCCACCAAGCACATACGGCAGTTGGCAGAAACCGAAAGCTTTTTGTGATAACAGAAGCGGGGAATGTTAATGCCTGCCTCATCGGTGACATCAATCAACATTGCACCAGCTGGGGCCTGCAGTTCGCGGCCGTCAACTTCGATTGTTACCGTCTGATTTTCAGACATTGACGTTCTTCTCTAGCCTGTAACTTTGCATTCACTGATGTCTTGCGTTGCTCTGCCCGACATCCCCTACACACGGTTCAACTCACACCCTGAGGTTTAAGAGCCGACCATGCAGCGTTTGTGTTCGATATGGTATTCAAACTCATCACGGAAGTGCTTCAGCATACCCTGTACCGGCATGGCTGCAGCGTCACCTAACGCGCAGATGGTTCGTCCGGCGATCTTCTTGGTGACATCTTCCAGCAGTTCGAGATCTTCCCAACGTCCCTGACCTGTCTCGATACGATTGACCACGCGATAGAGCCAACCGGTACCTTCACGGCATGGTGTGCATTGACCACAGGACTCTTCATAATAGAAGTAGGACATGCGATCCAGCACCTTCACCATGCAGTTGGTGTCGTCCATCACGATCACCGCACCGGAACCGAGCATTGAGCCGGCATTGGCAATGGCGTCGTAGTCCATGGTCAGATCCAACATCTGTTCACCGGGAATAACCGGTGATGAGGAACCACCCGGGATCACCGCTTTACAGGGACGACCATCTTTCATGCCGCCAGCCATCTCCAGCAGTTCGGAGAAAGGTGTCCCCATGGGAATTTCATAAACCCCCGGCTTATTGATATTGCCGGAGATGGAGAACAGTTTGGAACCACCGCTGTTCTCAACACCCAGGTTTTTGAACCAATCGCCGCCCTTCTCCAGAATGACCGGGATAGAGGCGAGTGACTCTGTGTTATTGATAATGGTGGGGCGACCATAGAGACCAAAGTGGGCCGGGAAAGGTGGCTTATAACGGGGCTGCCCCTTTTTACCTTCGATCGACTCCAACAGTGCGGTCTCTTCACCGCACACGTAGGCACCACCGCCCAGGTGGCTGTGCAGTTCAAAATCGAAACCTGAACCGAGCAGATTCTCGCCCAGATAACCGGCTGCGCGCGCCTCTTCCAAAGCGTTTTCAAAACGCTCGTAGGGCTCCCAGAACTCACCGCGGATGTAGTTGTAACCGCGGGTGGCGCCAATTGCATATCCGGCGATAATCATCCCTTCGATCAACTGATGGGGGTTATAGCGCAGAATATCGCGATCTTTAAAGGTACCTGGCTCACCTTCGTCCGAGTTACAGACCACGAACTTCTGACCTGGGGCATTGCGGGAGATAAAACTCCACTTCAGGCCTGTTGGGAAACCCGCGCCACCACGACCGCGCAGACCTGACTTCTTCACCTCTTCGATCACATCTTCCGGTGAGATCTTTTCGGTGAGGATCTTGGTCAGTACCTCGTAGCCGCCACGGCTCTTATATTGCTCCAGCAGCCAGGGCCGATCGAGGTCCATATTACGGAAACAGACTTCATTTGCCATGCTGCTTACTCCAACCCATCCAAAATTGAATCGACCAGTTCAGGGGTCAGGTTTTCATAGTATTTATTGCCGATCTGGAACATCGGTGCGCCACCACAGGCGCCAAGGCACTCAACCTCTTTCAGGGTGAACTTGCCATCTTCTGTGGTCCCACCCAGTTTGATACCCAGCCGCTTCTCCATATGCTCAACGATTTTGTCTGAGCCGTTGATCATGCAGGAGACATTGGTACAGACGCACACTTTGTGCTGCCCAACCGGCTTAAGCTCATACATCGAATAGAAGGTAGCAACCTCATAGACCGCAATGGGCGGCATATTGAGATAGGCAGCAACCTTATCCATCAATGGCTCTGTGAGATAACCACCATTGTCATCCTGCACCACGCGCAACGCTGCCATCACAGCGGACTGCGACCATTCACCAGGATACTTAGCGACCCACTTATCGATCTCTGCCCGCACTTCAGCGGAAAACAGAGACTCCCGATCTTCGGTCGGTTTGACGTTGGTCATTGGTTGGTTTTTGAAACCCATTAGCGGTCAATCTCCCCAAACACGACATCCATAGTACCAATTACCGCTGTTACGTCAGCCAGCATATGGCCGCGAGTCATCTCATCCATGGCGGCGAGATGCGGAAAGCCCGGCGCGCGGATTTTCAGACGGTAAGGTTTATTGGATCCATCGGAAATCACATAACAGCCAAACTCACCTTTGGGTGCCTCGACAGCGGCGTAAGCTTCGCCAACTGGTGGACAGTAACCTTCGGTAAAGAGCTTGAAGTGGTGAATCAAACTCTCCATGTCATCTTTCATCTCACCACGCATCGGCGGTGCAATTTTGTGATCATCAATCATCACCGGGCCAGGATTTTCACGTAACCACTGGACACACTGTTTAATAATGCGCGTTGACTGGCGCAGCTCTTCCATACGCACCAGGTAACGGTCATAGCAGTCGCCGTTAATACCGACCGGAATATCAAAATCGACCTTATCGTAGACGGCATAGGTCTGCTTCTTGCGCAGATCCCACTCAATACCAGAACCGCGCAGCATCGGACCACTGAATCCTAAATTGAGCGCGCGCTCCGGAGAGACCACACCGATACCCACGGTACGCTGTTTCCAGATACGATTATCAGTCAACAGTGTTTCATACTCATCGACCAAACCTGGAAAGCGATCAGCGAAATCCTCGATAAAATCGAGCAGTGAACCTTCACGCGCCTCGTTCTTACGCGCGATATCGGCGTCACTACGGAACTGGTTGGTTTCGTACTTTGGCATCTGATCAGGCAGATCCCGATAGACACCGCCAACCCGATAGTAGGCAGCATGCATACGTGCACCGGAGACCGCCTCGTAGCAGTCCATCAGGTCTTCACGCTCGCGGAAAGCGTAGAGAAAGACCGTCATGGCGCCAATATCGAGTGCATGGGTACCCAACCACATCAAGTGATTCAGGATACGGGTAATCTCATCGAACATGGTGCGGATATATTGAGCACGCAACGGCGCCTCGATATCCAGCAATTTTTCAACGGCACGGACATAACCGTGCTCGTTACACATCATCGACACATAGTCGAGCCGATCCATGTAAGGAATACTTTGGTTATACGGTTTGCTTTCGGCCAGTTTCTCGGTAGCGCGATGAAGCAGACCGATATGTGGATCGGCACGCTCGATCACCTCACCATCCATCTCCAGTACAAGGCGCAACACCCCGTGTGCTGATGGATGCTGGGGGCCAAAATTCATTGTGTAGTTACGAATTTCAGGCATCGGCTTCACCCTGCTGGCTCTGCTGCTCATCCATATAGCGGTTGTCTTCGCGAATCACCTTCGGCACCAAGGTGCGTGGCTCTATTGTTGTCGGCTCATAGACAACGCGCTGTTTTTCGGGGTCATAACGCATCTCCACCTGGCCTTCCAGCGGAAAGTCTTTACGGAATGGATGCCCCATGAATCCGTAGTCGGTTAAAATACGGCGCAGATCGGGGTGACCATCAAACAGGATGCCGTACAGATCAAAGGCCTCACGTTCGAACCAATTGGCGCCACGCCAGACATTCACTACCGAATCGATTACCGGAAACTCACTGTCAACAAAAATCCGAACACGCAAACGCTGATTATTGGCCACTGAGAGGAGGTGATAAACAGCAGCAAAACGGGTTGCGCCGTCGTCATTTAGCAGGTTCTCCCGCTCTACACCACGACCATAGCCGGTGGCTGAAGAGGCGGTCGTAACCCATTCGGATTGACCATACGTTGAGTAATCAACACCACAGGCATCCACTACCTGCTCAAATGC
>JAKSCN010000411.1 GCA_022360595.1 Chromatiales bacterium | reverse complement strand
GGTCCGCGGGTTCGTCCAGGACGATGCCCACATTTTCTGTGCGGAAGAGCAGATCCACGATGAAGTCATCACCTTCATCGACATCCTCACCGAGGTTTACCGGGATTTCGGTTTCGACGAGATGATCATCAAGCTTTCCACGCGGCCCGAGCAGCGAGTGGGTAGCGACGAGGTCTGGGACAAGTCCGAGGCGACGCTGGCGCATGCGCTCGATGCCAAGGGACTCGAATACGACATCCTGCCGGGTGAAGGTGCTTTCTACGGCCCGAAGATCGAGTTTTCCCTCAAGGACTGCCTGGGTCGTGTCTGGCAGTGCGGCACCATGCAGGTCGATTTCTCCATGCCGGGGCGCCTGGATGCGCACTATATCGCCGAGGACAACAGCAAGCAGGTGCCCGTGATGCTGCACAGGGCGATCCTTGGGTCGCTGGAGCGTTTCATCGGTATTTTGATCGAAGAGTACGCTGGTGCGATGCCACTTTGGTTGGCGCCAATCCAGGTTGTGGTGATGAATATCACCGACAATCAGGCCGATTATGTGAAAAAAGTGGCTGAAGCCTTAAAAAAACAGGGATTTAGAGTGGAAACGGACTTGAGAAACGAGAAGATCGGATTTAAAATTCGCGAGCATACATTGACGCGCGTGCCTTACCAGTTGGTGGTCGGGGATCGCGAGATGGAGAACGGCACCGTTGCTGTGCGTACTCGTGGTGGAGAAGATCTCGGTAGTTTGTCTATCGAGGAGCTGGCCACCCGTCTGCAGGATGAAGTGGCGCGTCATTCAAATTGAGGCTTGCTGAGCTGAAAGCACTGGTTGTTACCGGTGCTTTCCTGTTTGGCAGGCAGAGTTTCTTTAGGAGGAACCGGTTATCGCTGCACCAAAAAAGAATCGCCTGAACGGAGAGATCACGGTTAATGAAGTTCGCCTGATCGATAAAGATGGTAATCAGGTGGGAGTGGTCTCAATCGATGAGGCCATGAATGCTGCTACTGATGTGGGACTGGATCTGGTAGAGATCGTCCCTAATGCCGAGCCGCCCGTATGTCGGGTAATGGACTACGGCAAGTTCGTTTTTGAACAGAAAAAGCAGAAGAACGCAGCGAAGAAGAAGCAGAAACAGGTTCAGATTAAAGAGATAAAGTTTCGCCCAGGGACTGGGGAAGGGGATTATCAGGTAAAACTGCGCAACCTGATACGTTTCCTTGAAGATGGGGACAAGACCAAGATCACCATGCGTTTTCGCGGTCGAGAGCATGCCCACAGGGAGTTGGGTCTGGAACTTCTGAAGCGGGTTGAGAGCGACCTTGCCGAATACGGTGAAGTCGAACAGCAGCCAGCGATGGAAGGCCGCCAGATGGTTATGGTGCTGCGTCCCAAAAAGTAATTAACACTTTAGCGAAATGCGAGTTAAGTAAAATGCCTAAAATTAAGACTAACCGAGGCGCTGCCAAGCGTTTCAAGAAAACTGGTAGCGGCGCTTTCAAGCGTGGCCAGTCCCATCGTCGTCATATTCTGACCAAGAAGACCACTAAGCGTAAGCGTCAGCTGCGCTCACCGATGCAGGTGTGTGGTTCCGACGTTGCAGCAGCACGTCGTATGATTCCTTACGCCTGATCACCAGGTTTTATTAAAGACTTATTGGAGACTGAACCATGCCTCGAGTAAAACGTGGTGTAACAGCACACGCCAAACATAAAAAGGTGCTGAAGGCGGCCAAAGGTTATTACGGCGCCCGTCGTAAAATCTACCGTGTCGCTAAACAGGCGGTGATCAAAGCGGGTCAATACGCCTACCGTGACCGTCGTCAGAAGAAACGTCAATTTCGCGCCCTGTGGATCGCCCGTATCAACGCCGGCGCCCGCAACAATGGCCTCTCATACAGCCGTATGATCGATGGCCTGAAAAAAGCGAACATCGAGATTGATCGCAAGATGCTGGCAGACCTGGCTATTTTCGACAAGCCAGCGTTTAGCGCCTTGGCAGAAAAAGCCAAGGCCAGTCTCTCCAGCTAATAGCTTGTCATTGCCGGTGCGCGCAGCCCGGCGATAAACAGTGACATCGATAAAGGGGGAAGGCCTTCCGGTCTTTCCCCTTTGTTTGTTTAAAAACCAGGATCTCTCCTGACAGAGGATTGAAACAATGGGTGCTGAATCCAACCTCGACATTGAACAGCTCGTTGCTGAAGCGACCGCCCTGATCGATGGCGCCGAGGCACTAAACATTTTGGACGATGTGCGAGTGCGTTACCTGGGCAAAAGCGGCCTGCTGACCGCCCAGCTCAAGCAGCCCGGTAAACTGCCGCCGGAGGAGCGTCCCCTGGCCGGTCAGGCGATCAACAAGGCCAAGCAGACGCTGCAGGCCCAGATCGAAACACGCAAGAGTGCACTGGAGCAGCAGGCGCTGAACGCCCGGCTTGCCTCTGAGCGGGTCGACGTAACGCAGCCGGGACGTGGCATGGGGCAGGGCGGTTTTCATCCGGTAACCCGTACCCTGGAGCGCATTGATCAGCTATTTGCCAATGCCGGGTTCAAGGTGGTCGAAGGGCCGGAGATCGAAGATGACTACCACAACTTCGAGGCGCTCAATATCCCCGAGACCCATCCAGCACGAGCCATGCATGATACCTTCTATTTCGATGAACACATGCTGCTGCGTACCCACACCTCGCCGGTGCAGATTCGCTCGATGGAGAACTCTGAGCCGCCGCTGAAGATCATTGCGCCAGGGCGGGTCTATCGCTGTGACTCGGACTTGACCCATACCCCGATGTTCCACCAGGTGGAGGGGTTGATGGTGGATGAGGATGTCTCCTTTGCCGATCTGAAAGGGGTTCTCTACGACTTCCTCCAGGCCTTCTTTGAGCGTGATCTCAAGGTGCGTTTCCGTCCTTCATATTTCCCGTTCACCGAGCCCTCGGCCGAGGCCGATATCGAGTGTGTGATGTGCAATGGCGACGGTTGTCGCGTCTGCAGCCATACCGGTTGGCTTGAGGTATTGGGCTGCGGCATGGTGCACCCGGAGGTGTTCCGCCATGTCGGTATCGACAGCGAGAAGTACACCGGCTATGCCTTCGGCATGGGTGTGGAGCGACTCACCATGTTGCGCTATGGCGTCAATGACTTACGGCTCTTTTTTGAGAATGACCTTAGGTTTTTGCGGCAGTTTGCATAGTTGCCGCCAACAGGTTGTTTTTAGGTTTAAGAATATTTAATAACTATCTGATAAGCATAGAGATAGTTTGTAATTCATGCACAGAGTGCATCTGTTACTCAGGATCACAAGATGAAATTCAGTGAAGCTTGGTTGCGGGAATGGGTAAACCCTTCAGTGACTACCGATGAGCTGGCCGAGCAGCTCAGCATGGCCGGTTTGGAGGTCGACTCTGTCTCGGATGTAGCCGGGGCCTTTAGTGGTGTTGTGGTGGGTGAAGTGGCAACCCGCGAGCAGCACCCCAATGCGGACAAATTGAGCCTCTGTACCGTTAACATTGGTACCGGTGACAACTTGCAGATTATCTGTGGCGCACCCAACGTTGCGGCAGGGCAGAAGGTGCCGGTTGCCGTTATCGGTGCGATACTGCCTGGCGATTTCAAAATCAAGAAGGCAAAGCTGCGCGGGGTGGAATCCCAGGGGATGATCTGCTCCGCGTCAGAGCTGGGTCT
>JAKSCN010000088.1 GCA_022360595.1 Chromatiales bacterium | reverse complement strand
TTTGGCAGTGATGATCAAATTAGTGTCAACAGGCCCTAGAACAACTTAAACCAGTAGTACGCACAAATATGTACTCTGCCCTATTCACACTTGTGTTTCTTGGCTTGGGCTCGCTCACGGCTATCATGTCAATCCTGCATTACGGTCTGGTAAAGAGCATTATTGTGGCAGCTCTTTCATTGATAACCGCAATACTGATGCATTGGTATAACCAAGTGGAAGAGAGAGTCAAGCAGATTAAATGGCAAGACGAAACGCTAGAGAGCGAACTGGATAGCATTCTGCAATGCTGGATACACAAGCCATTCCCTGATTTTTAAATGATCGGCATAAGAGTAATAAGCCATGTTCCAGACATCCCTACCTGGAACACTGGCTAATACATTCAATCTTCCAAGCGAAAACCGACCTTGATCACCACCTGCCAGTGGGCCACTTTACCATCGACGATATGACCACGAGTCTCCTGCACCTCAAACCAATCCATATTGCGAATACTCTGAGCCGCTTTCTCCAAGGCGTTTTCAATCGCTTTATCGGAGCTTTCGGTAGATGAACCAACGAGTTCTACTTTTTTGTATGTATGGGACATGTGAAATCCTCTCTGGAATTGTGGTCTTGATGAAACCGCCATAATACTTGAGTTTAGCTGCTGATAGTGACTTTTATCCGTATCCGTTATCCCTTGTTCATCGCTCTGTTTCATGGCAGGGTAATCAGCCCGATTTTTTTCAGCCCAGGAGTAGAGAGCCGTGCAACTCGCCTATAAAGAACTAAACCAAGGCATCACCTGCATAGAAACCTATTACCGTCGTCCACAACTGGCCAGTTGTTACATGATGGAGGATACAGGTGAAGTAGCGTTTATCGACACAGGCACCGCCCATACGGTACCGCTTATTCTGGAGTTGCTGGAGAAGAAGGGACTCGCGCCGGAAGCGGTAAAGTACGTGATGCCCACCCACGTACATCTTGATCACGCCGGCGGCACCGGGCAGATGATGGCCGCATTTCCCAATGCCACTTTGATTATTCACCCCCATGGCGCGCGCCACATGATCTCCCCGGAGAAAATTATTGCCGGCGCCACGGCTGTCTACGGTGAAGAAACCTTCAAAGAAGATTATGGAGAACTGCTGTCCGTTGATGAAAAGCGCGTCATAGAAGCGGGCGAAAGCCATGAAGTGACACTCGGCAACCGCAAGATTGTCTGCCTGGATACCCCTGGTCACGCCCGCCACCATCTCTGCTTTTGGGATGAGAAGAGCCGGGGTTTCTTCACGGGTGACACCTTCGGTATCGCCTATCCTGAATTCACCACCAGCCGAGGCAGCTTCCCCTTTCTGCCCAGCACACCGGTACAGTTCGACCCTGAAGCCTGGCACCAGACCTTGGACCGCCTGATGAGCTACGATCCCCAGCGAATGTACCTCACCCACTACTGCGCTATTGAAGTAACCGAAGCCTTTGCCGCAGCGCTACACCAACAGATCGACGACTATGTGGCGATTGCCAAGCAGGCTGATCCCGCCAATCGATACGAGGAGATCCACGCCGGACTGACCAACTACTTCCAAGGCAGAGCCAAAGCCCATGGCTGCGCCTTATCGGAAGCGGAAGTCAATGACTTGCTCAGTCTGGACCTGGGCCTCTGCGCCCAAGGGCTAGAGGTTTGGCTGCAAAGGCAGGAGAAGAACTAGGCCCTAAAGGCTCCAGGCAAAAAAATGGGGTGAGGAAGCCAATCCCACCCCTGCCACAAGCCCATGTGATCGTCTATTAAACTGTCTTGGAACCAGTACTGGTGAGATCCCATCCAAAGGTGCAATCCAGCTCCGCCAACACAGCGACCAGACCGCTTTCACCGCCCTCAATAATGAGCGACAGCGGCGCACACCCCAAGCGACGATGCTTTTGCCGCAACCAGCGCCCGCCCATCGTCGGGTTAATAGGATAAGCAGTGCGTAACGCACCAGCAATTTTCAGCACATAATCGGCACAACGCTGCACCTGAGGATCATCGGGAAAAGACTCATGGCTACGAAACTTCTGAAATGAACGCGCACGCACGTTGTCTGGCAAGCCAAGCACCGCGCGCATCTGATCTGTCTCCAACTTCCAGGAGTCCAAAATCCGCATGGTCGCTTTGGTCAATGTCAATTTGTCGTCCTGCGTCATTTCACTCATTAGGTATTCCTTAATGATTATTCAGCATTATTTCTGACCATTTAACTAGGTTTTAATCTATAACGCAAATAAAACAAGACCATCCACTTCATATGGATTTAACCGAACAGGCGCTGCCACCACCGGCGGCGATTGGCGGGAACCACCTGATGCACCTCCAAATCCACCGGTTGCAGCTTGCTCAACACCCAGCCAGGCAACGGCGGATTGTCGCTATAACCGCAGGAGACACCCAGATTATTGGGATCATAAATTTTGATCAGAGTCGGCTGTTTAAGATCATCGGCGTAGACAATACCGCAGTAATCCTCATCATGCTCCCTGTGCAGCAACTCATCCACCTCACCAATGAAAGTGAGCAACTGCTCCTGGGAAACAGGCGCTTGTGGCGGCTTCTCACCAACGGCGTAGACAAACCAATCATCGCTGGATTGATCCCGCAAGGTTTGCCACAGCGCATCCAAATGATGCCAGCGCAACGCAGAGGTAAAGCTGCCTCGAAAGGCGGTCATATAAGAACTTAATTCGCCTGATTGTGGCTTCATTTCAGCCCCCAACTACCCAAAAATACCTAAACTCTAGGGGAAGAATAGTCCAACCGGGAGCCGGATTGCCACCACCCGACATAGACCCCACAACGAAAAAGGCTGATTTCAGAAGCCAATCATGGGTATAATTTTTGGTTTTCAATCAACAAAATTGACGACTCATGAGCCAGACTAACGCACTGTTTGAATCCGACCTACCGCACCTGAAACTACTCAACCGTGGCAAGGTACGGGACATCTACGATGTGGACGAAGGCCACCTACTGATTGTCACCAGCGACAGACTTAGCGCCTTCGACGTCATTCTTCCACAACCCATCCCCGGCAAGGGCGAGGTACTGACCCGCGTGGCGAACTTCTGGTTTGAACGCACGGAAAACCTCATCCCCAACCACCTGTCAGACAAACCCCTGTCAGAAGTGGTACCCGACAGCGCCCAACGCGCTGCCCTAGGCGACCGGGCCATCGTTGTGAAAAAGCTGAAACCACTGCCTGTGGAAGCCATTGTACGTGGCTACCTGATCGGCTCCGGCTGGAAGGATTATCAGAAGACCGGCGGCGTCTGCGGCATTCAGCTCCCTGAAGGACTGCAACAGGCCGACCAGCTGCCTGAAGCGATCTACACTCCCTCCACCAAAGCTGAGGTGGGCGAGCACGACGAGAATATCAGCTTCGAGCAGACCGTCGACCTGCTGGGCCAGGAACTGGCTGAAAAGGTGCGTGACATCAGCCTGAAGATCTACACCGAGTGCGCCGAATACGCCCTCACCAAAGGGA
>JAKSCN010000295.1 GCA_022360595.1 Chromatiales bacterium | reverse complement strand
GATCTCGTTCACCATGACACCGATCTCATCCGTTGCATCGGCGGTCTTTTTGGCCAGGCTGTGCACCTCATCGGCTACCACCGCAAATCCACGACCCTGTTCACCCGCGCGTGCCGCTTCAATCGCCGCGTTCAGGGCGAGTAGATTGGTCTGCTCCGCAATGCCGCTGATTACCGTGGTGATCTGCTCGATCTGTCCGGACTTGCTCTCCAGATTGCCCATGATATTGGCGGTTGCCTCGGCCTTGCTGTTGGTTTCGCGCATCTGTTCGACGGCGCGATTTACAATCTGTTGGCCATCGTGACTGGCGTTGCGGGTCTCTGTGGCCAAGGTTGCGGCATTAGCGGCGTTTTGAGCGCCTTCAGCGACAATTGAGGATATCCGCGAGGTAGAGTCGGCAATGCCGTTGATGTCTTCCACCTCATCGTGCACCTTATGTGACATCTTACCGGCGGTAAATGAGACCTCGGCGGCTGCAATGGCGATATGGCTACCGCTGCTGACCAGCTTTTGTGCCATTGCATAGAAATTGTCGATGATACTGGAGACCTCTTGGTGACGACTGCCAATCCGCTGGTTTTCAACCAGCTTTGACTCATCACGGTAGCCGTGGTTGCCGGCAAAGCTGGAGAGGTCGCCACTGATTTTCACGGATAGATGATCCAGTGACCCTTGCATCGGAGAGACAATCCAGTAATACGAGACCGCCGCCACAATCAGTACAGTGATCGCCACAGCGATAAACAGCGTAATGGCGTGTCCGGCCATTGGGGTTACCAAAAAATAGAGAGCGGAACTGCATATCGCACTCACTGCAATCGAAATAATCGTTGGAACGATAAATACTTTTTTACCTTGGGTAATCAGCATATCTCTCAACTCTTAGTGCAAGGAGGTGTAGATAATTAACGTTGTACCGTTAATGATTTAGCGTCTGTATTTTTCAGGACTTTAATGTCCACTCCAGCGTGCCGGGGGGAGGGGTGAGCGGCAATTTGAGTGCTTCCTGTCTATAACTCTATGATACTATTGATCTTCTGTGACCAATCCTTACGCAATCATCTATAAAAGTAGGAAGTTATGCCTGTGCCGCCCACACAGTTTTTATTGCCAGATAACTGGGATATCCGCAAAAGTATCGAGCTTATTAGCGCCGGCTTTAATACCACCGTAGAGCCGGAGCATCAGGTGAAACTAACCTATTACGACAGTTTCGACTGGCGGCTCTACCTGGGGGGAGTGTCGTTGGTGCAAGAGGTTCAGGGCCGCGAGCGCCGCTTGCGCTTGGAAGACCTGACCCAGGCTCAGAACCGATATCTCCAGCCAAGTCCCACAAAGGTGCCCGCATTCGTTGATCAATTGCCCGACTCCCCGCTACGCCAGGAGCTTGCCGCGTTGCTGGAGATGCGCGCTTTGATTCCGCTGGTTGAAGTGCATCAGCAGATTACGGTCATTCGCCTGCTCGATAATGAGCAGAAGACCGTGTTGCGGCTGCGGCTGGAGGCGGGGCAGGCCACCGAGGCGGGTAAACGGGCATTCTCATCACTGGGGATTCGTCTGACGCTGCTGCCGGTACGCGGATATGACCGCGCGCTTGCCAAGATGCAGGCCTATCTGATTGATGAATTTGAGTTGCTCGAAGCCGATACCCTTTTGCTGCAACAGGCGTTGACAAAGGTCGGGCGAGCGGCGGGTGATTACAGCTCCAAGCTTAATTTTGCCCTGCAGCCCGACGCCCGGTCTGACGTTGTCGCCAAGCAGATTCATCTGCATCTGCTTGATACCCTGGAACGCAATATTTCCGGTACCAAGCAGGATATCGATTCAGAGTTTCTTCACGATCTGCGTGTCGCGGTAAGACGCACCCGCTCAGCGTTGACTCAGATTAAAGGTGTCTTTACCGAAGAAGAGATAGAGCGGTTTAAATCACGCCTTGCCTGGATTGGCCAGATCACCGGAGCAACCCGTGACCTGGACGTCTACCTGTTGGATTTCAGGGATTATCAGCGCAGTTTGCCGGAGGCCTTCCAGCAGGATTTAGAGCCGCTGCACCACTATTTGGTCGCTCATCAAAAGCTGGAGCAGCGGGCGATGGTCAGAAAGATCAACTCGCCCCATTTCCGTATCTTACTCAAGGAGTGGCGTGAATTTCTTGAAGCGCCGGTGCCGGAGATATCACCGACCCCGAAAGGGAATGTCGCTATCGAATCCCTGGCCGATAAGCGCATCTACCGTATGTTTAACCGCGTATTGGATGAAGGGTTGGCTATCAACCAAGACTCGCCCCATGAGATGCTGCATGAGTTGCGCAAGAGCTGTAAAAAGCTGCGTTATCTGCTGGAGTTTTTTCAGAGCCTCTATCCAGCCAAAGAGGTCAAGGGGTTGGTTAAAGTGCTCAAAATACTGCTCAACAATCTTGGCGATTTTCAGGACTTGGAAGTACAGGCCTATAAGCTCAGAGAGTTTGCCCACGACATGGTGAAGGAGGGCGACGTACCCGCGGACACACTGCTGGCGATGGGGATGCTGGTTGATGGGCTGCTTAAACGCCAGCAGCAGGCGCGCGACGAGTTTGCCGGTCGTTTCGCCGTATTTGCCGATGAAGATAACCGCGCCAACTATCAGCAGCTATTTGCACCCAAGAAAAAGAGAGCGAAGACCAAAGTATGAGAATTATTGGTGTTTACAATATTAAGGGCGGCGTTGGGAAAACGGCCACCGCTGTTAATTTGGCCTATCTGTCTGCGCGTGAGGGTTATAAGACCCTCGTGTGGGATCTAGATCCACAGGCAGCCGCAACCTATTACTTTCGTGTAAAGCCGAGAGTGAAGGGAGGCGGTAAGAAGATGCTGAGTGGTAAGCGTGACCTGGATGATCTGATCAAAGGGAGTGATTTTGAAAACCTCGATCTGCTGCCCGCCGATTTCTCATACCGTAATATGGACCTGATGCTGGGTGAAGCGAGCAAACCGGCCAAACAGTTGTTGAAGTTGCTTCGCCCGCTG
>JAKSCN010000128.1 GCA_022360595.1 Chromatiales bacterium | reverse complement strand
GCAGAAAAATATGATTGCCATCGCGTACAGCACAACATAGATGGGCTCACCCGGCGACAACTTGGCAACAATATCCTGTAGCCAACGCATATTTTCCTGAGTGCCCAGCCACTGCCCCAGAGTTGATGGGAACAGAATAATACTGGACGCAAAAATTGGTGGGATTACCCCGGCCATATTCAACTTCAGAGGCAGATGGCTGGTCTGAGCCGCAAACATCTTTCTGCCCTGTTGGCGCTTGGCATAATTGACGGTGATACGCCGCTGTCCACGCTCAACAAACACAACGAAAGCCGTTACTAAAGCCGCAAGAATGAACAGAATGATTACCGTAAAGGCATTCATCTCGCCTGTTCTTACCAGCTCCAGGGTACCGCCGATCGCCGATGGCAAGCCGGCAACAATACCGGCAAAGATGATCAGCGAGATACCGTTACCCAGCCCGCGTTCGGTGATCTGTTCACCCAACCACATCAGGAACATGGTGCCTGTTACCAAGCTCACCGCTGCGGTAAAAATGAAGCCCGGACCTGAACTAACAACTACCGGGTCACCCCCAACGGACTGACTCTGCAACGCAATCGAGATTCCAACTGCCTGGAAAGTCGCCAATACCACCGTCCCATAGCGGGTATACTGGGTAATTTTTCGACGCCCCTGCTCACCCTCTTTCTTAAGCTGCTCAAGCTTGGGAATCACGGCACTCATCAGCTGCATGATGATCGACGCCGAAATGTACGGCATGATCCCCAATGCAAACAGACTCGCACGTTCCAAAGCACCACCGGAGAACATGTTGAACATATCCACAATGGTGCCTTGCTGCTGCTCAAACAGTGCGGCGATCGCAGCAGGGTCTACACCCGGAACTGGTATAAACGTTCCAACACGAAATACCAGAAGGGCACCCACCACGAACAACAACCGTTGACGCAGTTCAGTGAATTTCCCCATTCCGGCTAAAGCGCCGGCTGCTGCTGAACCCTTGGAGGCCATTTATTCCTCGACTTTTCCGCCTGCTGCTTCAATAGCAGCACGAGCACCTTTAGTGACACCGAGACCTTTAACAGTCACTGCCTTTTCGATTTTGCCGGAAAGGATCACTTTGGCACGCTTGATTGCCTTAGAGACAATGTCAGCATCCTGCAGTGCTTTCAGGTCAACTACGTCAGCGCTTACTTTTGCAAGCTCATCGAGTCGGATCTCAGCGGTATATTTTGCCTTCCGGGAGGTAAAACCCACTTTAGGAAGACGACGCTGCAAAGGCATCTGACCGCCTTCAAAACCCACCTTGTGGAAACCACCGGAACGGGATTTCTGACCTTTATGGCCGCGACCACAGGTTTTACCCAAACCGCTGCCAATACCACGACCGACACGCTTGGCTGTTTTCTTTGCCCCTTCACCGGGCTTAATGGTATTCAGACGCATCTTAGGCTTCCTCTACCTTGACCATGTAGGACACCTTATTCGCCATACCGCGAGTGGCAGGCGTGTCCTCAACCAAAACCGACTGATGCATGCGACGCAGCCCAAGACCACGCACACAAGCCTGATGAGCGGCCAGACGGCCATTCATGCTGCGCACCAGAGTGACTTTCATCATTTTCTTTTCAGCCATGGCTTACCCCAGAATCTCTTCTACTGTTTTACCACGCTTAGCAGCGACAGCTTCAGGGTCGGTCATCTCAGTGAGGGCATTAATTGTTGCACGCACAACGTTGATCGGATTGTTGGTTCCGATACATTTAGCCAGTACGTTCTGCACCCCTACCGCCTCACAGACAGCGCGCATGGCACCACCGGCGATAATACCGGTACCTTCTGAGGCCGGCTGCATATAGACTTTCGCAGCGCCGTGACGGCCAATCAGAGGATACTGCAGAGTGCCCTCATTCAAGTTGACCTGCTTCATATTGCGGCGAGCAGACTCCATCGCTTTCTGGATGGCAATCGGCACTTCACGCGCTTTACCCGTACCAAAACCGACATTTCCGTTACCGTCACCAACAACAGTCAGAGCGGAGAATCCGAAAATACGACCACCTTTAACCACTTTGGCAACACGATTGACGTTGATCAGTTTTTCGATCAGCTCGTCGCCCTGCGGGTTTACATCATAGTTCGACATACCCTGCCCCTTAGAACTGAAGACCATTTTCGCGAGCAGCGTCAGCCAACGCCTTTACTCGCCCGTGAAACTTAAAGCCTGCACGATCGAATGCTACAGTTTCGACACCTGCCGCCTTCGCGCGTTCCGCGATCGCCTTACCTACCAATGCCGCTGACGCAACATTACCAGCATGGCCGCTTAGCTCAGCTTTAACACTCTTTTCAACAGTGGAAGCGCTAGCCAGCACTTCGGAACCGTTAGGTGCGATCACCTGAGCGTATATGTGACGTGGGGTACGAAAGATCGTCAGACGATGTACACCCAACTCACGGATTTTTGCACGTGAGCGACGCGCTCTACGTAAACGTGCATTTTTCTTGTCCATCGTATTACCCCTATTTCTTCTTCGCTTCTTTACGGACGACATGCTCGTCCGCATAACGCACACCCTTACCTTTGT
>JAKSCN010000069.1 GCA_022360595.1 Chromatiales bacterium | reverse complement strand
CATAACCGTTGATTCACCGATGGGAGTCTCCAGCGGGAACCGCTCAATAAACCACATCGGCACGCCTTCAAGCTGCACCGGCTGAATACGATCCACCAACGGCTTGCCCACCATGTCCTGAACTCTGATCGTTCGGTAGAAGCCACGATCAAAGATGGCGTCGGTCATCGATGTAATGGTGGCAATATCCTGTTGCTCCCCCAGGTAAGGGGAGATCGACAGCCCCAGCGAGGTTGCCGCATCCTGTGCATGCGACTCGAGCTGCTCCTCCAGATAGTTGCGCGAATTCTGCATACTTATATAAAAGGTACCGGCAAACACCAGCGTCAGCAGCACAATGATCAGAATCAGCAGTTGTCTTGAAAGTGTCATAAGCCAGCTACCCTATTTTTCTTACTATAACCAACGACAGCAAAATCCCCAGTGTCGCCAACAGCATGAGTTATCTTCCCAAAAACCGGCAGGATATTCATCGCCCAGTCTCCTCTTTCATCCTTTTTTGTAAATCCTGCCAAAGACTTAAACGCCCCGATGATCCCACCTTCTTCCCCTTACCCTGGTTTTTCGCCAACCAGAGTCCATCCGCGTTGAAACTGTAGACCGGCGCCAGATCCGAGCGTCTGCTGGCGGAGAGAATACGCCCATTCAGGTTATCCAATACTTTGGGAATAGAGGTAGGAGTCGGATAATAGGTCAGCACCATATGTGCCTGATTCAAATTGAGCGCTTTCACATACATGATACGCAGCTTCTCATCAGCCACCCCCATCTCCCGAAGGGTGAAGTATTTGGCGATCGAGTAATCTTCGCAGTCAGCACCCTGTCGGGTCAGCGCTTCGATGGGAGTCGCCCAGTAATCCTCCTGTCCCCAGAGACGTTGATCGGAGTAATAAGGGATATCATTAAAGAAATCATTGACGAGTTTGAGTTTCTCTCCCTCACTCCTATTTTGATGATCCCGCATCAAGGCCCGCCAGGCTTCCACCCGCAGACCGGCGTCATCACCGTACTTCTCTTTCACCCAAGCAATAACCTCATCGGTCAAACCGATGCTGTCGGCAAAAGCAAAAGCCAAACCCAGCCACAGGATTGGGATCAGCAACAGAGGGCGCAGCCGTTTACTATTCAGCCTTCGCCCTCTACAGATTTTCGTCACAAAACATCCGTTCAATAGGCAACTGAAGTGAGGAAATCCCCTTCGAGTTATAGCGTCATAGCCTTTACAAAACTTAAACCAAACCACTCCCCGAACAGCCAACAGAAACCAAGAATTGTGGCCGCCGGGTCATACCGATAGAATATTGGGCTTTGACATTGACCTATGGATTGACCATGCGCACATCACAGTTCCCTTTAAATACCCTGAAGGAGACCCCTGCAGACGCCGAAATCTCCAGTCACAAGCTGATGCTGAGGGCCGGCCTGATCCGTAAACTGGCCTCTGGCCTCTACACTTGGCTGCCCCTGGGCCTGCGTGTACTGCGAAAAGTAGAGAACATTGTGCGCGATGAGATGAACAACGCTGGCGCGCTGGAACTACTGATGCCTGCGGTGCAACCCGCGGAGTTATGGCAAGAGTCCGGCCGCTGGGAACAGTATGGCCCGGAACTGCTACGCATTAATGATCGTCATAACCGAGACTTCTGCTTCGGCCCCACCCACGAAGAGATCATCACCGACCTGGTGCGCAATGAGCTGCAAAGCTACAAACAGTTGCCAATCAACTACTACCAGATCCAGACCAAATTCCGCGACGAAATTCGCCCACGCTTTGGTATCATGCGCGCCCGCGAATTCCTCATGAAAGACGCCTACTCTTTCCACACCGACCAGGAATCGCTGCAGACCACATACGACACCATGTACAGCGCCTATACGCGCATTTTCGAGCGCTGTGGTCTGGAATTTCGCGCCGTTCAGGCGGATACCGGCAGTATCGGCGGTAATGCCTCGCATGAATTTCACGTCCTGGCCGACTCAGGTGAAGATGCCATCGCCTTCTCTACCATCAGCGACTACGCTGCCAATGTGGAGCTGGCTGAAGCCTTGCCACTGGCTGATAATTGCCCGCAAGCCGATGAAGAGATACGCTTGGTCGACACCCCGGATGCCAAAACCATCCAAGAGCTGGTCGAACAGTTCGATCAGCCCATCGAGCGTACCGTCAAAACCCTGATTGTTGCCGCAGCTGAAGAGAGTGATCATCAGTTCATTGCACTGATCGTCCGTGGTGATCATGAACTCAACGAGATCAAGGCCGAAAAACTGTCCGAGGTTGCAGTACCGCTGCGCTTCGCCACTGATGAAGAGATCCGCTCAGTCATTGACGCCGGCCCCGGCTCTCTCGGCCCCGTCAATCTGCCTATTCCCTGTATCATCGATCACACTGTTGCCGTCACAGCCGATTTCAGCGCAGGCGCCAACATCGACGGTAAGCACTACTTCGGCATCAACTGGGAACGGGATCTACCCACCCCACCAGTCGCCGATCTGCGCAGCGTGCAGGAGGGCGACCCCAGCCCTGATGGCAAAGGCACTTTGACCATTGCCCGTGGTATCGAAGTGGGCCACATCTTCCAGCTCGGCCAGAAATACAGTGAGGCGATGAACGCCACCGTACTGGACGAGAACGGCCGCAGCCAGATCATGACCATGGGTTGCTACGGCATTGGCGTATCACGCGTAGTCGCTGCAGCTATCGAACAGAATCACGACGACAAAGGCATTGAGTGGCCAGCCGCCATTGCACCTTTCCAGGTTGCGCTGGTACCAATGAAAATGAACAAATCCTACCGGGTCAAAGAGGCAGTCGAAAAGCTCTACGACGAGATGCTCGCAGCCGGTATCGATGTTCTGCTGGATGACCGCGACGCTCGCCCGGGCTTTATCTTTGCCGACATGGAGCTGATCGGCATTCCCCATCGAGTGGTCGTGGGTGAACGTGGTCTGGACGAGGGTAAGGTAGAGTACCGCGCCCGCTCCGATGCGGACAACACCATGATCGATATCGAACAGATCATTACCCACCTGAAAGAGCAGCTCAGTCACGTATAACAAATTTTAAAGGTCCACCAAAAATATCCCATATCGGTGGCGTATATAAATAAGGCATATATTTCATGGCAAAAGTAGATAGTTTTAATAGGGATCAGTTACTCGATTGCGGCTACGGCAGAATGTTTGGGCCAGGCAACGCGCAGCTACCCGTACCCAACATGCTGATGATGGATCGCGTCACCCGTATTGCGGACGAAGGAGGCAAATACGGCAAAGGTGAGATTCAAGCCGAATTGGACATCAACCCTGATCTCTGGTTTTTCGATTGCCATTTCCCCGGCGACCCGGTAATGCCCGGCTGTCTCGGACTGGATGCCATGTGGCAGGCAGTCGGCTTCTTCCTGGCCTGGATCGGCAACCCCGGTCACGGCCGTGCACTTGGCGTCGGCGAAGTGAAATTCACGGGCCAAATTCTACCCACAGCCAAACAAGTCACCTACCAGCTCGATATCAAACGGGTCATCACTCGCAAACTGATTCTTGGCGTCGCTGATGGCTCAGTAAAAGTGGATGGTCGTGAAATCTACACGGCGAAAGATCTGCGTGTCGGTCTCTTCACCTCTACCGACAACTTCTAACCATCCCTGGTTGGGTGTACTCGCGCACCCAACCTCACTTCTTCTATAGAAATTCCTCCCCCAACCAAAGTGTGATCCACTTCAAAAAAACAGCCGAAGTGCGGCGCAATTTTTTTAAAAATTATCACGGAGCTGTAATTTTAGTGAATCAGGCATCCCAGTGATGGGATTATTATCCTATTATAGATAATTGGATTGCGTTTCTAGAATATCGGCATGTACGACCCCGGTTACATCAACAACAACCCTGAAGAGCCTGCTGAAAATCTTCCTAAAGATGCCATAAGGATACTGCAGCTTTCAGACAGTCATCTCTATGCCGACACCTCACGCAGGTTGGTGGGACTCAATACCCAGGAGACCTTTGAACAGGTGATTGCCCTGGCCAAAGAGACCGCCCTGCCCGCTGACGTTATCTTAGCCACCGGCGATATCGTGCACGACGCCTCAGCCACCGGTTACCAACGCGCGCGCGACTACCTGGAGCAGTTTGAATTACCGGTATTCTGCCTGCCGGGAAATCACGATATCCCGGAAACCATGAGCTACAACATGGAGAGCGAGCTGGTCAGCACCCAGCGCAGTGTCGCCATTGACGACTGGCTACTGATCCTTCTCGACTCAACGATCCCACACGACTCGGGCGGACACCTCAGCGATAACGAACTGGCGCTATTGCGCGAAACCCTGGCGGCCCATGAATCACAGCATGCATTGATCTGTTTGCACCACCACCCCGTCAAAGTGGGCAGCGCCTGGATGGATAGCATGGCCCTGGATAACCCCGACAGTTTCTTTGAGATTATCGATCAACACTCAAATGTACGAGGCGTACTCTGGGGGCATATTCACCAGATCTACGAAGGGTATTACAACGAACAGGTGCGCATGATGGGCAGCCCCTCAACCTGCATCCAATTCACACCCGATGAAGATGACTTTGCAGTCGAGCATGTCGCCCCGGGATTTCGCTGGTTGGAACTCTATGCCGACGGCAGCATCCGCAGCGGTGTCAAACGTTTGGCCGAGATGCCAGCCGGATTGGACATAAAGTCTGGCGGTTACTAGGGCCTGTTAACAGGCCCTAGGGTCTCACCGGCACCAGCTCGGAGCCAGTCAACGCCTGTTCAGTATGGGCGATGCGCACAGCGTAAACCTCAACACCCTGCTCCACCACTTGCCGAAGACGCTCCGCATAGGCGGGATCAATATCGTCGGCTGGTGAGAAGCACTCCCCTTCAGGCCGATTCAGCGCGAACAGAATCGCACCTCGCATCCCCTGCTGCACCGCCAGCAACAGGCCGTCCAGATGACGCTTGGCACGATCACTCACTGCGTCGGGAAAACGCAAGCAGCCATCCCCATTCCACAGCGTGACATTTTTCACCTCTATCAACATATCCGGCTGATCGGCATGCCCGGTGAGCAGAAAATCGAGGCGTGACTTTACATCATGACCGGGAATATCAAACTTCACCTCACGGCGATGTTCAGCATAGCCTGCCAATTCAGCTATCGACTCCGCCGCCAACCACTCGGCGATAACCGCATTGGTGCGTGAGGTATTGACCCCCACCCAGCCCTGCCCCATATCGACCCGTTCCAGAGTCCAGGCCAGCTTACGCTTGGGGTTATCACTAAAGCTGATCTGCGCAGGCGCCTGCGGCTGCCAACAACCGCTCATACTGCCCGTATTGGGGCAATGGGCCGTCACCACCGAACCGTCTTCCAGCTCTATATCGGCAAAAAAACGCTTATAGCGGGACAAAATCCGTCCCTGTGTCAAAGGAGGTAGTAACATCAACAATCCTGGCAATATCAATTAGCTACATCGCCCCCGACAGCCACTTAGGGACTGTTAACAGCCCCTAGCGCTAGACGCCGGGAGAAGGGATCACTAGTATAGATGAACCGAGGAGGCGAACAACACTCGCCCTACAACACAAGACCAAGTGAACTTGGCCACGCTCTGCGCAAAACAAGGAGTCTCACGATGCTCAAATCCCACTGGATAACCACCTGCCTACTGACATGTACCGCTACAGCCAGCTTAGCCGGTGGCAGCTACCCGCCACCCACGGGCCCCTATGTAACGCAGGGCACCGGGATACAGCCCTCAACTGAATGGGTGCCAAATCAAACTCAACCTAGCCCCTTCAATACTTATCAACCAGCCACAGACTACAGCCTTGGCCAAAATCCAGTACAGCAGTACAACCCAGCATACCCCGCAGATACACCTAGTTATGCCCCTCCAGCGGGATATAACGATCCTTATGCCGCTTCCCCAAACGAGCAGCGCTCCTACAGCTTCAATCCATTCGGCATGATGAACAGCATGACCCGGCCCATGCAGAATATATTCAACGACAACCGGGAAGAGTACCAGTACAACGAGCCGCCCACGGCAGAGCAGTGGGGCATGCAGCCTTACTATGGCGATCCCTACGCCAGTCCATACGGCGGCTATCCCCAATATGACAGTTACGGAGGTGGCTACTATCCGCCAGCCCCCGGTTACGGCACCGGCTATGGAAACCCCGGCTACAACTATTCAGGTTATGGCACCCCTTATTACCCACAGCCTCAAGGCTACGAGTACGGCTACCAAGCCGTGCCCCAGCAGATGCCTCAGGCCTATGCCAATCCATACAGCGATTACACGCAGCGCTATCCCACACAACAAACGGGCCAATACTGGCAGCAGCCCCAATGGTCAAACAGCCACATACCAGAGCCAACCACGAGTTTTAACCCGACAGCCCAGCAATACCAGCAACAGAGCCAGATGCAAGCGAGGGGTCTACCAGCATCCCCACAGGAGTGGACACCCCAGCCTGAAACAGGCATCTCCCCAGGCGGCAGATCCACACCGGTTTACGGAGCTCAACAATCCTACCCCGCAGTGCCTGCAACCACTGGGATAGCTCAGCCCGCCACTGCGCCCACTCCAACAACGCCTGACACATCGATGCCAGCAGCACCGACACTGACTAAAGAGTTGACGATTAATGGCCAGGCCCCTGTCTTCCGACCACTCACCAGTGAAGGGAAAACCGATACTCAAGAGAGTACAACAGCGACGGCAGTGGAATAGATGAATAGAAAATGACAGAGGCCGCACCTTTGCGGCCTCCCACTGAGGAGAAGACTACCTAGTGGTGAAACCACTCAGTACAGGATCATCCGCAACTTCACAGCTCACTCCAGTCACCTGGGCATCGGCAGGCCCCTTAGCCAACCACTCCCTAAGCTGTTCGATAGCCGCTATCTCACCACAGGCCAATACCTCGACCCGCCCATCGGGCAAATTTCGGGCATAGCCGGTCAGGCCTAGCTGTTCTGCCTGATGGCGCGCAGAAGCGCGATAGAACACCCCCTGCACTTTACCCGACACAAAACAGCGTACACAAATCGTCATAGGTGACTCCTGCTCTACTCAGCCCGAATAACCACCGGTAGACCAACCCGCACCACCATGTCATCGGGACGATTGAAAATGACTTTTAAATCATACAGTGGAATATCGGTCGATACACCCAGAGACGGCTCCAAAGCCAAATACTCAACCTTCGCGGTAACCTGCCGACCGGCAATATCCACCTGTACTGAGCTCTCTTTATTGAGATGCCCAATCTGTTCTGCTGTTACCCGGGCCTTGGCGATCAAACGCTTGCCATCTGCCAGTTCAACCAGAGTTTGTACTTTCAAACCATTTACCAGCGCCTGTCCGGGGTAGGCATCGACACCCAGTATCACCCCAGTAAACGGCGCGGTGACTCTACTCTGCTGGAGAGCTAAACGCGCTTCGGCCAGCTCAGCCTGCGCTCTGCGCCACACTGCTTTAGTACGCGCCTCACCGATCTGGGCAACCTGCAGGTCGTGATCCGAGAGCACGGTGCGATCAT